>DATJTR010000473.1:0-8097 GCA_035503215.1 Pirellulales bacterium | reverse complement strand
CCGCCGCCGTCGCTGCCGGCTTCGCCCCGTTGGCGTTCGGCTCCGACACGGGCGGGTCGATCCGCCAGCCGGCTGCGCTGTGCGGGGTGGTCGGCATCAAGCCGACCTACGGTCGCGTCAGCCGCTACGGCTTGGTGGCGTTCGCCAGCAGCCTCGACCAGATCGGTCCCTTGTCCCGTACGGCCGAAGACGCGGCCTTGCTCTTGGAAGTGCTCGCCGGTCACGATCCATTGGATTCGACGAGCGTCGATCTGCCGGTGCCCGCTTACACCGAATCAATTTCCCGGCCGCTCGACGGTTTGCGGCTGGGGCTGGCCCGCGAGCATTTTGGCCCCGGCCTCGACGCCGAAGTCGAGAGCGCCGTGCGCGAGGCGGTGCGGGTGTACGAATCGCTCGGGGCCAAGGTCTACGACATTTCGCTGCCCCACGCCAAATATGCAGTGGCCACGTACTACGTCATCGCTCCCTGCGAGGCGTCGAGCAATCTGGCCCGCTACGACGGCGTCCACTACGGCTATCGCAGCGACGAGAAGAAAATGCTGGCCGACCTGTCGGCCGAACGCGAAAAGCTCGAAAAGGCCTTGGCCAGCGAGCGCCGCCCACAGGGCACAGCGAGCGGCGTGAGGCCCGACGCAGGAGGGGCCGAGCGCGAAATACAGCTTGACAACCCGCTAGTCCGGCTCTATCGCCGCAGTCGGGCCGAAGGTTTTGGGCCCGAGGTCAAACGCCGCATCATGCTCGGCACCTACGCCCTGAGCGCCGGCTACTACGACGCCTATTATCTCAAGGCTCTCAAGGTCCGCCGGCTGATCCGCCACGACTACGACGAGGCGTTCAAAAAGGTCGATCTGATCGTCGGCCCGGTGACGACCAGCACCGCCTTCCGCATCGGCGAGAAATCGAACGATCCGCTCTCGATGTACCTGGTCGATTTGTACACAGTCAGTGCCAATCTGGCCGGCGTCGGCGGCATTTCGTTCCCCTGCGGCTTCGGCGCCGGCAATCTGCCGATCGGCCTGCAACTGCAGGCGCCGCCGTTCCACGAAGAGCGGCTGTTGCGGGCAGCCCACATGTATCAGACGGCGACCGATTGGCACCGCCGCCGGCCGACACTTAAGGCCGGCAGCACCGCAGCCGGCAAGGCCGCCGCGAAACAAAAAGCTTGAGGGGGAATCACCGCATGACGCCGCCGCAAGCCGCCGCCGCCAAACACGCCGCGGCCGACGCCGCCGATAAGGCCGCCGCTCCCTACACCGTGGTGATTGGGCTGGAAGTCCACGTGCAGTTGTCCACCCGCACCAAATTGTTTTGCGGCTGCAGCACGCAGTTCGGCGCTCCGCCCAACACGCAAACTTGCCCCATCTGTATCGGCATGCCCGGCACGCTGCCGGTGATGAACGCCGAAGCGTTCGACCTGGGGCTAAAAACCGCCGTGGCCCTGAACTGCCAGATCGCCCCGTTCACCAAGTGGGACCGCAAGAACTACTACTATCCCGATCTGCCCAAGGGCTATCAGATCAGCCAGTACGATCTGCCCTTCAGCTTCGAGGGCTGGCTCGAGATCAGCGATCCCAAGGGACGCATCGAGCCCAAGCGAATCGGCATCATCCGCGCCCACCTGGAAGAAGACGCCGGCAAGAGCATGCACGACGAGTTGGCCGGCCAGGCCGACAGCCGCATCGATCTGAACCGCGCCGGCACGCCGCTGTTGGAAATCGTCTCTAAGCCCGACATGCGCAGCCCGGCCGAAGCCAAGGCCTATCTCACCGAGCTGAAACTGCTGCTCACCTACCTCGGCGTTTCCGATTGCAACATGCAGGAGGGCAGCCTGCGCGTCGATGCCAACATCAATCTGCACATCGACACTCCCGCCGGCAAAGTCGCCACGCCGATCGTCGAAGTGAAAAACATGAACAGTTTCCGCGCCGTCGAAAAAGCGATGGAGTACGAAGCCGTCCGACAGTACGAAGTCTGGCAGGCCACCGGCCAGAAACTCGGTGACGTGCCGAAGCAAACCCGCGGCTGGGACGACGTGGAAGAAATCACCCGCGGCCAGCGGCACAAAGAAGAGTCGAGCGATTACCGCTATTTTCCCGAGCCCGACCTGGTTCCCGTCACCTCCGGCGCCGACCAGGTCGATGCCGTGCGCGAGTCGCTGGGCGAGCTGCCCGCGGCCCTGCGGACCCGGCTGGAAACGACCTACGGCATCACCCCCTACGACAGCGACGTGCTGGTCAACCAGGGCCGGCATCTCGTCGATTACTTTGTCGCTCTGGCCGCTGCTTGCGGCGACGGCAAACTGGCCAGCAACTGGACGCAGCAAGACGTGCTGCGGATTCTCAAAGACGAAGCAATCGACGTCGGCGAGTTCGACCGCCGCATGCCCGTTCCCCGCCTGGCCGAACTGCTCAAGGCGGTGCAAGAGGGCATGGTCGATACCAGCCGTGCCCGCGAGCTGTTGGTCGAGATGCTCGCCACCGGCCACTCGGCCGCCGAAGTGATCGCCGCGCACGGCATCGAGAAAGTCGACGAAAGTGCCCTCTACACGCTGGCCCAAGAGCTGCTCACGAAGAATCCCAAGATCGTGGCCGACATCCAGGCGGGCAAGCTTCAGGCCGCCGGCAATCTGATCGGCCAGGCCAAGAAAGCCAATCCCAACGTCAACCCCGGCCGCTTCCGCGAGATCGTCATCGAGCTGGTTGAAAAGGCAGGCTGAGACTACAGACCGCAGGCTACAGACTACAGACCGGAAGGACGCGAGCCGTGCGAGACCATCGCAAGCTGCGGGCGTTCGAGCTGGCTGACGAGCTGGTGCTGGCGATTTACTCGGCGACGCGGTCGTTTCCCAACGACGAACTTTTCGGCCTCTCGGCCCAACTTCGCCGCTCGGCCGTCTCCGTGGCGTCGAACATCGTCGAGGGCTGTGCGCGCAGTTCTCAGGCCGACTACCTGCGGTTCCTCGATATCGCACTCGGCTCGGCGCGCGAATTGGAATACCAGCTTTCGATCGCCGCGCGGCTCGGCTATCTTGAATCGACGCAGTCGTCCGAACTGGCCGCGGGATCCAACGAGCTGGTCCGCGTTCGCGCCGGCCTGATGCGCTCGCTGCGCGGCGAATCGTGACCGTGCTTCGCTCCTCCTGTAGCCTGCAGTCTGTAGCCTCCGCCCGTGCCTCAAGCCTCAAGTCTCAAGCCTCAAGCCTGTCTGACGCTCACCACCGATTTCGGCTCCAGCAGTCCGTACGTGGCGGCGATGAAAGGGGTCATCCTGTCGCTCGCTCCCGAAGCGCGCGTGGTCGATCTGACGCATGCCGTGCCGGCGCAAGACATTCGCCACGCGGCAATTGTGCTCGACGAAGTCACTCCCTGGTTTCCCCCGGGCACGCTTCACGTGGTCGTGGTCGATCCGGGCGTGGGCAGCGACCGCCGCATCGTCTACGCCCGCATCGGCCATCAGCAGTATTTGGCACCCGACAACGGCGTTTTGAGCCGTTTGGCGCGGCGCGTGAGCCCCTCTACAATCATTCACGTTGCCCGGCCGGAATATTGGCTGCCCGTGGTGTCGGCCACGTTTCACGGCCGCGACATTTTCGCGCCGGTGGCCGCCCGGCTGGCCCTGGGCCTCAAGCCCGAGGCGCTCGGCGAGCGGCTGGCGGAACTGGTGACTTTGGACTGGTCGGAGGCCGACGTGGCACGCGGCAAGATCGAGGGAAAAATCGAGCTGATCGACTCGTTCGGCAACCTCGTCTCGAACATCACGTCCGAGCAACTGGCCGATTGTCCGCGCAATGAACTCGTCACCGTCGAGTGCGACGAGCACGAGACCCAGGGCATCTTTCGCACCTATGCCGACCAGCCCGAGATGACCCTGATCGCGCTGGTCGGTTCCAGCGGCAAGCTGGAGCTGGCGATCGTCGGCGAGAGTGCCGCCATCATGCTCGGCATCCGCCCCGGCACCCCCATCACCGTCCGCTGGCCGGTGGGGTGAGGCACGTCCAGCGATACGGAAAAATCGGCGGCGGTTCTGGCGCCACCGTCCCGGGCGGCAACGCACTCCGATATCGCGATCGGCCTCCCCGGCGGGGCCCTATTGATGCGGCCCCATCGGCGCGGAGAATAGAGGGGCAACCAAACACGGAGCCCAACGTCGTGCCAAGGCGCACAAACGAATTTCAAGACCTCGTCGGAATGATCCAGAAGGCGACCGCGCCAGCCGAGGCGAAGGTCACCGAGTCTGCGCTCGTCGCCCCGTCGGGAATCGGTCAACCCCGGGAGATTGACACCCTCATAGAAACCGCAGTCGGGCCATATAGGATCGTTATCGCAGTTGAAGCAAAAAGGCACCGCCGAAAGCTGAACTCAATCCTGTTCGAGTCGATCGCTGGCAAATACTTCGTCGAAGGCGGCGTCAGGGTGAACAAAGTCGTCGTCGTCACGCGCAACGGTTTCACCAAGCCCGTGATCGAGCGAGCACAGTCGCTCGGCGTGGAACTACTTACGCTGAAAGAGGCGAAGTCCGCCGACTGGTCGCGTTTTCGCCCGTTCTCAAGCTCATTTAAGACACTCCCGCAAGTGCGCAATATCGCCGCGCACCCTCCCATTCCCGGCCATATCGCTGAAGCGGCCGCCCAGCGCGGAAGGATCGTCTGCGCTCACGGGGATCGCGGAAGCGCGTTTGAGTTCGCTCTCCGCGTTCTCTTCGGTGTTGTGTTTCGGGACCACATCGATATGGTGCGAAAAGCCGACGAGATTGCAGCGGGCGAGCCCGGCGGCAAGACCCTTCATGTGGACATGCCACTCGACCATCCGCACGTTATTCGGGTCGACGGTACCGACCTGCCTCTGGAACGCTTCATCTTTGATGTCCATTTCTCGAAACCTCACGCCGCAACCCCGATCCAGCCTGGGAACTTATTCTTCCAGATTGCACCGCATATCTGCTCGATTGAACTCAACCCAGCAATTAGCGGCGCCACCCCCGAAGAGATTTGCGCGGAGGGCCGCATAGTGTGTGGCTGCTGCGACCGGGATTACGGCTCGATCAGGGAGTGGGCACACAAACTTGTCTTTGAGGAATCGTTGCCGCGCGACCCGAGCATTGCAATGCGATTCCAGCAGGAACTTAGCCAGTCTCCAATTGGCCAGGCGTGGCTGACGCTCGACTTCAAAGAGATTCTCAACCGGGCGGTGCGGTTTAGATCAACAGACAATGCGCTCACGTCTGCGCGAATTACTGTCCACGCCGTGGCTGCCACCGGGCAAATCGAGTCGACCGACTACGAACTTGCGGATCGAGATGGCGGTGAGAAGTTCTTCACCCACCTCAAAGCGGCCGCAGGAGGAAAAAAAATCGACATAGTCATTCCACACTCGGACGCCGGGCCACCCGAGAAGATCGTTTTGAAACTCGGGGACTCTAGCTAAGCCGCAGGCGCACCTGCGCGGGGCCGCTCCGGCACACCCATCACCGTCCGCTGGCCGGTCGGCTGACGCTTCGCGCGGCTGCAACAAAACACCACTCCCTGTCCGAATAGCTCTGGCGCAGCTTCTTCACGTCGCGACCGTTAACTTCCGTTCCTCCGCAATCGGTCTGCCCATGCCCCGCCACGCAACACCTATATTCTCGCGCCCGCTGTTCGCCTGCGTTGCCGCCGTGTTGACCCTGGCCGTCGCCCTCTCGGCCGTCGCGGCGGCGCCCAAGCCTAAGGACAAAAAGAAAAGCGACAAGCCGGCCGTCGAGGCCACGGACGACGCGGCGGCCCCGGCCAAGGAGCCGGAAATCCGCGCCAAGCCGGCCGAATCGCTGGCCGGCGAGCTGGTCCGCGTGCGGCCGGAAAAGGATCGCAAAGGCGAGCACGACTTGCTCGACTCGGCCGACCTGGCGAAAGACGTGCTCTATACGACCGACCATGGCCAAGACCCGGTTCCCGAAACCGAGCAGTATCAATTCGTCGATGGCATCCTGCGCACGCCCGAAAAAGGAGATGCCCGGCTCTCGTTTCCCGTCGAGGTGCCCGAGTTCTATCGGCTGACGATCGACGCGTTTCTGAAACCGGGTGCCGAAGATCCCGAGATCGGCGTCTGTGCGGTCGCGGGGGGCCATCAGTTCTTTGCCGAAATGTGGCAACGGAAACTGCTCGTCAGTCAGTTTTATGGTCGGCAACTGTTCGGCCGCTTTATCGGCGGGGAGTACCATCAGGGCGATCCCCAGTTGCACGATGGCGTCGAGTTGTTTGTCGGTCCCTGGGGCGTCTTGATCCGCCGCCAGGGGAAATTCTTCGAATGGACCGCCATCCCGGCGGCCTGGTCGCTCGACGACCAGTGGCGCGTGCCTGCCAGCGACAAGCTCTACATCTGCTTTCCGTCGGGCCAATACGACGTGCATTCCATCACACTCGAACCGCTCGACGAAGAAGCCTGGATCGAAAAAACGACGCATTACGTGCCCGAAATGAAATTGGCTTGGGGTGGCAAATTCCGCGATTTCGCCCAGGTGGCACCCGACGTGGAACCGCTCCCCAAAGCCGATGAACTGAAGGGGATCATCCTGCTGCAAGCCCGCCGGGCTGATTTCGAATCGCTGGAAGCCTGGGCCGAGCGGTTCCGCAAGGGAGACGTGATGGCCGGCTCCGAATACGCGTTGGAAATCCTCTACACCCGCGTCGGCGATGCCTACACGGTCGGCAGCAGCGGCAGCCACGGCGGACTCGAAGCCTACTTCCAAGGTCAGCTCGGCTTCATCGACGAGTGGCTCCGCCAATATCCCAAGTCGGTCGCAGCCCGCATCGCCAAGGCCCAGGCCTACATTGCCTATGCTTGGGATGCCCGCGGCAGCGAGTTTGCCGAAAAGGTTCGCGACGAGGACTGGAAGATTTTTGGCGATCGGCTCGAGAAGGCCGAAGCGATTCTGGAGGAAACGGCCAAGCTCAAGCCCCGCGACGTGTGCGTCTTCAGCACCCTGCTCCGGTTGGGCAAAGCGCTCGATTGGGACAAGGAGAAGATGCAAAAGACCGCCGAGCGCGGACTACAAGTCAGCAAGAAAGATCCGGAGCTGATCGACGGAGTGACCGGCAGCCTGCTGCCGCGCTGGGGCGGCGAGCCAGGCGACTTGGGCAAAGCCGCCCTGTTTTTCTCCGAGCGAATCAAGGGGCCCGACGGCCTGGAAGCATTCATGCGCGTCGTCCGCCTCTCACACCGCGAAGAAATCACGCTCAAGCGCCATCTCAAGGGCCAATCGCCCGAAGCCTACCGCGATTTCACGGATCCGGCCGTCGTGCTGGAAGAATTCAACCAGGCCAAGCTCAAGGCGGCCGTGCCGGTGGTGTTGAAACGCCATGCCAAATCGTCGTCGATCCGGCAGCACTGCTGCTGGATCTACTGCGTCTTGGGCGACCGCAAGGACGCCAAAACCCTGTTCGCCGACATCGAGAAGCCCGATCTTGCGATCTGGGAAAGCGAGGACAATTTCGACCACTGGCGGCAGTGGGCCGACGAAAAAGGCAAGTGACCGTGCCGGCCCGAAGAGGATTCAATCCACAGATTGCACGGATTTCGCAGATTCGTGGCTGAGCTGCTTCTGCCGTTCTGCGTGAATCTGCGGATCGTTCCCTGCCGCATCCCGAACGGCCCTCCCCCGACCGGCTAGCGCGATTTTCGCGGGGGGTGCGAAGCCCACGCCCCTACGAATTCGAAGCGCAAGCGGTCGCCCGCGCCCCGAGAGCTCTCCGTCATGTCGCCTGCGGTCAAAAGAGGATTCAATCCACAGATTGGACGGATTTCGCAGATTCGTGGATGAGCTGCTTCTGCCGTTCTGCGTAAGTCTGCGTCCATCTGCGGATCGTTCCCTCCGGCGTCCCTCGTGCCGAGTCGGCGCGGAAAATGTTTGGCCCTGCGCCGCCCCGCTGTTACACTGGCATACTGCTACACTATGTAGCCATATACACTGCGTGGTCATCCAGGCGCGTTCGCGCCTGCGTCCCAGTGCCGCTCGCAAGACTGGAACCGGTCATGTCCCTCCGCCAGGCGTGCTACCGCTTGCGCTTGCTGTTTGCTCTTTGCGTCTTGCTTACCGCGCCAAGCTTTTCGGCCGCAGCCGGCG
>DATJTR010000472.1:0-3962 GCA_035503215.1 Pirellulales bacterium | reverse complement strand
CGCCGGATCGCCGGCCAGCAAGGCCTGGTAAATCTCGACGTGCGAGCGATCGGCACGCTCTCGCCGCTCGGGCGTCCAAGGCAATCGCACGAGATAGGGCCGGAGCAGCCCCAACATTGCCTCCAACGTGGTCGTCAGCACCGGGTTGCCGGCAATGCGCGCGATTTGCACGTGAAACCGCACGTCCGCCTCCACATAACTCGGCCAGCCCTCATCGCCATTTCCGGCCGCCATGGCGTCCAGCGCGTCACGCACCGGCAGTAAATCCTCAAGCCGCCGCCGGCTGGCCGCGAGGCCGACCAGTTCGACTTCGATCCATTGGCGTGCCTCGAGCAGATGAAACAAGTTGTGGTCGACCTGGACCAAAGCCGCTTCAAGTGTGCCGGTCAGCGCATCGACCAGCGGACCATACGTCAACGATTGGACGAATGCCCCCGATCGCGGTCGCACCTTGACCAGACCCAGCGTCTGGGCTTGCATCAGCGCATCGCGGACCGCGCTGATGCTCGCCCCCAATCGGGCGGACAAATCGCGGATCGACGGTAGCCGGTCGCCCACGGCCAAACGATCCGATTGGATTTGCCGAATCAGCTCTCGCACCAAGGAACGGCTTTGATCTGCTGAGGACTCCATCTCATCCCTTGATTGCGCATTGGTTAAACGATTTCCGTCTGATTATCACATGATCCTGACCTGCCACGTGTCTGTCAACCAGGTGATTTTTGGCATTTTCTTGGGACTCGGGGATCTGCTTGCAAATCGGCAGCGATCGTTTTAGACTCTGTGACGAATCAGTGATCGGTCAGTTTGTGCTGCTGGTCGTGCCCGCTTCATTGCTCTTTGCTTCCTTGCCCTGCCTGTCCCACCGCCTGCGTCTCCGCTGTAATTGATAGGCCTTCCTGCCCCTAGCTCCGCCCAGGAACGCGTGATGCACCGTGCCTTGATTTTGCTGATCGTATGTTGCGGGTGGTGGGAGGCGATTCCCGCGGCTCGCGCGGCAGAGGCATCGACCGCCGCCGACAAGATCGACTTCCGGCGCGACGTGCGGCCGATCCTGGCCGAGCATTGCTTCAAGTGTCATGGGCCCGAGCAGCAAGAGAGCGATTTTCGTCTCGATCGCCGCGACGAAGCGCTGCGAGGGGGCGAAAACGGTGTCGCCATCGTGCCTGGGAAAGCGGGCGAAAGTCTCTTGCTCGACCGTGTCGCGGGGACTGACGCCGACCTACGGATGCCCCCCAAGGGCGAGCGATTGCCGGCGGCCGCTGTGGACACCCTGCGCCGCTGGATCGACGAGGGAGCCGCCTGGGCCGAGGACCCTGCCGCCGCGGCCGGCGCCGACACCGCGAGTGGCCATTGGGCGTTGCGCGCTTTGGCTCGACCCGACGTGCCGCAAATTGAAGGCGCCACCCATCCAATCGACGCTTTCGTGCGTGCTGCCCTCGGCGAGCATGGACTAAAGGCGTCCGCCGAAGCCGATCGACGCACGTTACTACGTCGGCTTTCGATCGATCTCATTGGCTTGACTCCGACGCCGGAGGAAATGGCAGAATTCCTGGCCGACGCGCGCCCCGACGCCTACGAGCGACAAGTCGATCGGCTCCTGGCCAGTCCGCGTTACGGTGAGCGTTGGGCCCGACATTGGATCGATGTCGTCCATTTTGCCGAGACGCACGGCAACGACCAGGATCGCCCGCGCCCGAACGCCTGGCCTTACCGCGACTACTTGGTCCGCGCGTTTAACGAGGACAAATCCTACGACCGGTTCGTGGCCGAGCAGGTGGCTGGCGACGTGATCTTTCCCGACGATCCGCAGGCGACCGTGGCCCTCGGCTTTCTCGCCGCCGGGCCGTGGGACGAAAGCTCGCAGATGTGCATCGTCGACGACACGCTCGACAAACGTCTGGCCCAACTGCTCGACCGGGACGACATGATCACCAATCTCATGTCGACATTCACGAGCACCACGGTCCATTGTGCCCGGTGTCACAATCACAAGTTCGACCCGATTTCGCAAGGCGATTACTACGCCCTGCAAGCGGCTCTGGCCGGCATCGATCGGGCCGAGCGTCCTTTCGATTCCGATCCACGCATCCACCACGAGCGGCAATCGCTGCTCGCGCACAAACACGAGATCGCCACTTGCCGCGATGAACGCCTTTCGTCCGATCCGGGCTGGCAGGCTGAAATCGCGGCCGCGGAACTCGACTATGCCGATGGCCGCGACCTCTGGCAGGTGCTGCCTCCGGTCGAAGTGGTCACGACCAGTGGGTCGCAGTCGACGCCTCAGTCCGACGGCTCGCTATTGTTCACCGGCAACCGTCCCGACACCGACACCTACACGCTGACCCTCGACACGGCGCTGAAAACGATCACGGCGCTCAAGCTGGAAGTGCTCTCCGACGGCAGCCTTCCTCGCCAAGGACCCGGGCGGCAAGACAATGGCAATTTGCATCTTTCGGAATTCAAACTGTTTCTCGTCGGAGCGGATGGTCAGACGACTCCCTTGCCGATTGCGACTGCATTTGCCGACTTCGAGCAGCAGAACTGGGGCATTGCCAAGGCGCTGGACGGCGACCCTAAAACCGCCTGGGGCATCTATCCCGAGGTCAGCCACAGCCATTGGGCGGTGTTCGTTCTCGCCGAACCCTTGGTGAACGACGGGCATGCACGTTTGATCGCAGTCTTGGATCAACTGCATGGCGAAGGGCATCTCATCGGACGGCCAAGACTCTCGGTGACGAATTCCCCTAAGCCGGCGACGGCCAGCCCGGTGCCTGCCCGAGTGCCCGCGCTGTTGGCGATCGCGCCGGCTGAACGATCGGCTGCCGAGGCTGCGGAATTGGCCCGTTTGCTCCTCACCTGGCGAGTCGAGCGGCAATTGGCTGCGTTGCCCGCAGCGCAATTGGTCTATGCGGCAGCGCACGAGTTCGCGGCAGCCGGCAATTTTCGACCATCGGCCGAGCCGCGCCCGGTGCACGTCCTCCGCCGCG
This sequence comes from Pirellulales bacterium, assembly GCA_035503215.1. Taxonomy (GTDB): domain Bacteria; phylum Planctomycetota; class Planctomycetia; order Pirellulales; family PALSA-1355; genus DATJTR01. Next base: position 972 of record DATJTR010000472.1, on the reverse strand, counting down.
GCGACATCAATCAGCCGCTGGCCGTTGCCGAACCTGGAGCGCTTTCCTCGATCGCGGGCTTACCCGGCCGCTTCGCGCTTGACGGTCAGGCCAACGAAGGCGAGCGCCGCGCGGCGCTGGCTCACTGGCTCATCGATCCGGCCAATGTGCTCACCTGGCGATCGATCGTCAACCGGATCTGGCACTACCATTTCGGCCGGGGGATCGTCGACACGCCCAACGATCTTGGGAAGATGGGGGGCCAGCCGTCCCATCCCCAGTTGCTCGATTGGCTGGCGGTCGAATTCCGCGACTCGGGCGGTTCGCTGAAGCAATTGCACCGCTCGATCGTGATGAGTGCCACGTACCGTCAATCGTCGCAAATCGACGACGCTCGAGCCCAAATTGACGCCCAGAATCGGTTGCTGTGGCGGATGAACCGCACCCGGCTCGATGCCGAAACGATTCGAGATTCGATTCTCGAGATCAGCGGCAAGCTCGATCTGACGATGGGAGGTCCCTCGGTCAAGCAGTTCGTGCAATCACCCGGCGTGCACGTCACGCCGAAGGTCGATTACTTGAGCTACGACATCGATGCCCCGGGTAATCATCGACGCTCGATTTATCGCTTCTTGTTCCGCACTCTGCCCGATCCGTTCCTGGAATCACTCGATTGTCCCGACGGCTCGCAACTTACGCCGACACGCAGCGAATCGGTCGGCGCGCTGCAAGCCCTGGCGATGTTGAACGATCGCTTTGTCGTGCGGCAGAGCGAACACACTGCCGCGCGCTTGGCCTCCGAGTCGTCCGATTTACCAGGGCAAATACGGCGGCTGTTTCAGCTTGTGCTACTCCGCGAGCCAACCGAAGCAGAGCGTACGCGATGGGAGGAATACGCGGCGCGGCATGGACTGGCCAATGCTTGCCGGATGCTGCTGAATAGCAATGAATTCGTCTTCGTACACTGAGAATTCGCGGAAGTCGACAGGAAAC
>DATJTR010000471.1:0-5453 GCA_035503215.1 Pirellulales bacterium | reverse complement strand
TCCACGACGGTTCGCCATTGATCCGCATATTCTGTGACCAATGTCCATCCTGTTCCTGGGTCACGTGCAGGTAAAACAACACGCGTCGGGCATTCTCGTGGCCACGTGCTGCCAGCAGCCCGCCGACGGTTTGAATCATGTCGCGAGGCCAGACCAGGTGGTAGCCATGGTCCTTGTCGCCGCGCGCGAACCCCCAAGGAGTTGTCAAACTGGCGATGATGCCGCCGGGATAATCCTTGGATTCGTGAGTTTGCATGATGGCGGCGCTGATCCTGTAGAGGTTCTGCGCGTGCGGCTGGCCTCCCGCGAGCGGCAACAAATCTCGCTGCCAACGTTGCCACGACTCGACGTATTCCTTCTGGGCGGCATCGAAGGTCTGCAGCAGACTTGCCCGAGCTCGGTGGGCGGCGTCAAACTCATTGCGTCCAAACGCCAAGGCTAGGACAAATTTTCCGCCGCACTTCGGCAGATCGACTTCGCCGGTTAACGCCACATTACCCACGGCGGCCTCGTCGTAGGTCCATTGCAATTGCTTGTGGAGCGACAGGTCGATACGGCCGTCGGAGACGCCGACGAAACCCGCGGAACGCTTCAGCCAGGGCGCCGAGCAGGCGAGCGCCAAGGCAAACCCGGCCCGGCGGGCGAATAGCATCGCCATTCCTTTGAACTCACCGACCCAACCCAGGTTGTCGGAGCCTTGATCGCCCAAATGCGGTTCCAACAGCGTGTAGAGCGAGTAATCTGCCAATTCGCCCTGAAGGGGCCGAAAATCGATTTGCTGCAGAAGCACAGAGCGGCGCGGGTCGGCGACGATCACCTTCGTAATTTGATACCACCCCTGGCGACATTGGTTCTGCAAGCGAAACGCCGGAACGCCGTCGGCGAGATACTCGACCGCAGAAACAACATCAACCGCTTCATCGGAGAAGAAGGTCTGCCGATCCGTCACGACAAGCCCGCATTGCCGCACCGAGGGGCAATCGACGGACGGATAGAACACTTCGGTCACGACGCCTTCGTTCAAGGTGAACCAAACGCGGCTATCGCTAGCGATGGCGCTGCCCACCCCTGTTTTCGCGGCGTTGGTCCAGGTCGGTTTAATCCCTGGTGCGCCAGGCGCGTTCGTGTGAGGGCTCATCACACGCTCCTTTTTTTGGCGATCAGGCGAGGGTAGCCTTGGTGCGACAAAAGTTTGCCAATCGCGAAACCCGCGACGCCCAGGCCGGCCAAGACGAGCCAAGGTCGGTGCATCGTCGCCCAGAGCTGCCAGCTCCAGCGATGCGCTCGCTTGTCGAAAGTGCCGTGCGCACCGTGATCGCCGGGAACCGCCTCCCAAAGATTATCGCGCCGATCGGACGCCACCGTTTGGTCGGTCATTTGACTGTCATAGCCGGTCGCGGCCAGATATTTGTCGCCAAGCCCGGGCAGGACCTTGTTGCCTTCGATAACCGTCACGGTAGAAGCACCGACGTAGACCTCTCGGCGGCGACGATGGGCGGCCCAATAAATCGCCTCGGCGGCGACCTCTGGTTGGTAAATCGGTGGCACCGGCTGCGGTTTGCGCGGCAGCCGACTTTTTACCCAACCGAATTGGGGCGTATTCAGGGCGGGCATTTGTACCATCGTGACCCAGACCTTGCTCTTGTCGTGCAACAATTCACAACGCAAGGATTCGGTGAAACCGTGAATGCCATGTTTCGCGCCGCAATAGGCCGACTGCAAGGGGATACCGCGATACGCGAGAGCCGAGCCGACCTGCACGATCGTGCCGTGGTCGCGCGGCAGCATTCGTTTTAGAGCCGCCATCGTGCCATAGACGACCCCCAGGTAGGTCACTTCGGTCACGCGGTGAAACTCAGCGGCGGTCATCTGTTTCAGAGGCGAAAACACCGACACCATCGCATCGTTTACCCAAACGTCGATCGGACCGAATGTTTTCTCCAATTCCGCGGCCGCGCTTTCCACGGCGTCCGCATCCGCCACGTCGGTGGGGAGAACGATCGCTTTCCCACCGGCCCGTTCGACTTCTTGCTTAGCCGCCTGCAGGCCGTCGACTCCACGCGCCATCAGACCAATGCACGCGCCATGTCTGGCGAATTCACGTACCGTGGCCCGACCGACGCCAGCCGACGCCCCGGTGATCATCACGACCTGCGGTTTACGCGACATGTCGTCTTGCCCTTAATGGGATGCGGCTGACAAATGCCCGGCCGAAGAACGCTTTCGTAGCAGTCCAAGCGGCGCAAAGTTCGCCAAGGGAGAGGATGAGAATCAGTTCAGAAATGCCGGCCGATAGCAAACACAAGGCACACCAATGCCCGACAGCAAATGCTTGCAGCGCGACCAACGCGAACCCGGTCAACCCGGCCAGCACGACCGTAGCCGCATAAACAACCGTCAGTGGCGTGTTGCGCGTCGATCGGGCCAAGACAAGCGCCAGGCAACCTTCCAAGGCGTAGGCCAGACTGCCCACTAGTCCATCATGTATCGTCAGGCCGATTGCCCTGTTGACGGGGCGAAGAAGGTCGTAATTCAAGACGCGAGCGCTCGAGGCACCACCGAATACCGGATCAAAGACCCGTGAAAGGGCGCCGTACTGAAAGAGAGCCAGGTATGCCGAGATTATGCAGCCGATGAGCGCCAGGCCAGCGGCCCATCTCAATCGAGTGTCGGTACCAGCGCGAACTGTGGAGGCGTGACTGAGCTGGCGTTTCGTAAGTGAGCTTTTAGAAGCGGAGCGATCGACGGAACAGGAGTGGTTCCACGATTCAGGAAATCCGTTGAACTGCGACACGACGGTCACCTCCTAAAATCAAATCCGGCTCACTGCCAGACCGACTCGCCTCCGGTCCCGAGCTAGAAAAGGTTCAAAGCCAAAAACACATCCGCCCGATCCAATGCGCTGAGTAGCGCACTAACGGACACGATGAACGCAAGGAGCCGGTGGGAGACTCTTCAACTTTGGTTGGTCGTGCGCTGAGCTGCCGATGGTTAAGCGTCTCGGTGGCTGGACATCGTTCTGAAAAATTTACGCAACTGTCATGCCGGTAAGACGCGGGGGGTTCGGTGAACGCGCGCGGTCGCAAACAGTGGGGGGGCCGCCAGGAATTGTTCTTTTGGGCCGCCGCGGCCGGGAGCGATGAGGGCTGATTATCGCCTCGGCTTTGATGAACATCGCAAGGCGATTTGATTCTTGAAAGGTCGTCACGCGAATACGGAGCGATGGAGTGATCTCGTATTCATCCATGCGGCGCGCCAACAATGCCCAGGCGATCGGTTGCGCGCTAGCTACCGTTTCTTGCTGCGCCGCAGAGGGGGCTCTGATTTTCCACGCCAGGTGTGGCCGACTTCCAACCATGATGGTTCCGACAGAGTCACCCTTTTGCGTTTCTTCCACGATTTGCAGCGGGCGGCATTGTCGCTTCGCGATCCATGCGGCGTGGGGCACATGAATTGCTCGTCGATCGGGCCATGCGTTAGAGCAAGTTAGGAGAATGCGTTTGCCTAACCTTTAACTTCGATCGGCCGCGCAGCATCAAGGCGTAAGCATTGCCGGGCAGCTTGACGCCCCTCCAACAGGGTAGGCGCAATGCAAATTTTCCCGCGGCAAATCAACGCGGTAACGCGGCTGCTGGCAGTTGGTTCGGTGCTCGGTGCCGTGCTGATCTTGTGGCTGTCTTTGCTCTTCACCCGTTCTTCGTACGGGACGAACTCGGGCATTTCGCGCGAACAGCCCGTTCCCTTCAGCCATCAACACCATGTCGGTGTGCTCGAAATCGATTGCCGCTACTGCCACACCGCGGTCGAGTCGTCTCCTTATGCCGGCATGCCCCCCACGAAGACGTGCATGAATTGTCACTCCCAGATTTGGGTCGGAAGCGAAATGCTCGCGGCAGTCCGCGGCAGCTACGCCGAGGGGAAGCCCCTACATTGGCGGCGAATTTACAACTTGCCGGATTTCGTCTATTTCGACCACAGCATTCACGTGCAAAAAGGAATCGGCTGCTCCTCGTGTCACGGGGAAGTCGACAAAATGCCCTTCACCTATCAAACGCCTAGCCTCTTGATGGAGTGGTGTTTGGACTGTCACCGCCATCCCGAGCGCGAGATCAGGCCCACGAAGGAAGTATTCAACATTGACTATCAACGACCCGCGGATCAGGGGTCGCTTGGTTTGCAGCTGTGCCAGCAATATCGCGTGAAATCTCCAGAAGCGATCACCAGTTGTTCGGTTTGCCATCGATGAGTCACCGCAAACAGCTTACTGCCGAGTGGGAGCCGCTGGCCCAAATGTCGGGCCGTCAATTCTGGCGAAGCCTTGAGGAACTGAGCGATTCGCCGGTTCTGCGGCAGATGATCGAGCGCGAGTTTCCGGCGCAGGCCTCGTTTTGGCCGGACTCGCTCAGTCGGCGTAACTTCCTAATCTTGATGGGAGCTTCCCTCGCCTTGGGAGGCATCAGCGGCTGCTCGGTCAAACCGGCGCCGTCGGAAGAGCTTGTCCCCTATGTCCGTCAGCCCAAAGACGTGGTTCCGGGCACGCCGTTATTCTATGCCACGGCAATGACGCTCGACGGTGGCGCGACCGGCCTGTTGGTTGAAACGCATCTTGGCCGGCCCATCAAGGTCGAGGGAAACCCCGATCATCCGGCCAGCCTGGGAGCAACCAACGTCTTCCACCAGGCTTCGGTCTTGTCACTTTACGACCCCGACCGGTCGCAGGCCGTCCGTGAGCTGGGCGAGCGCCGAAGTTGGGATGAGGCGATTGCGTCGATCCGACGGGCGATGGACAAAATGCGGATTACTGGCGGCAAGGGATTGCGCCTGCTGACCGAAAGGGTCATCTCGCCCACGCTCCAGCGGCAACTCGAAACTCTGCTGGACGAGTTCCCGAACGCTCGCTGGGTCTGCCACGAGGCGTTGCTTTCTGATGCTGCTCATGAGGCCGCGCGCTGGGCATTCGGCGAAGTCGTGACGCCGGTATATGACTTCACCAAGGCGGACGTGGTGTTGTCGCTCGACGACGATTTCTTGCTGCGCGGGCCGGGGCATTTGCGATACGCAGCCGATTTCATGTCGGGCCGCCGCGTCCGCACCGCTCGAACCAACGCGGATCAAGCGCAAATGAACCGCCTGTATGTCGCTGAAACCGCTGTCAGTTGCGCCGGTGTCAAGGCGGACCATCGGCTGGCGCTGCGCGCGGCGGAAATCGAGCCGTTGGGCCGGGCGATCGCCGCTGCCCTCGGCGTCGAGGGAATTGCCGCGGCGGATGTTGAGTTTCACTCGAAGTGGGTGGCGAGCGTCTCCCACGACCTTCTCACTAATCATGAACGATCTTTGGTGCTGGCGGGAGAACGGCAGCCGGCAGGCGTCCATCTGCTAGCGCATGCCATGAACACGCGTCTCGGCAACGTGGGACAAACGGTCCATTACATCACGCCCGTGGAAGCTCGTCC
>DATJTR010000470.1:0-4490 GCA_035503215.1 Pirellulales bacterium | reverse complement strand
AAGGATCCCCGTCGTGAAACCGACTGTGCGCCGAGCGATTTTTCTATTGATCGTGGCCGCCGTGGCTGCCTTCGGCTGGCATTGGTGGCGGCAGCAACAAACGGGCGCCCTGCCCGCGGGGATCGTCTCCGGCAACGGCCGGATCGAGTCGATCCAGGTCGACGTGGCCCCCAAATATCCCGGCCGGGTCAAAGAGATTCTCGTCAAGGAAGGCGATCTCGTCGAACCCGACCAGGTTCTGGTGCAGATGGACACCGCCGAGCTCGAAACCGATCTGGCCCGGGCCGTCGCCAAGTTCAACGAGGCCAAGGCCAGCATGGCCTCGGTCGAAGCCGACGTAAAGCGCCGAGAAGGGGAACTGAATCTGGCCAATCAGCAAATGGAGCGGGCGAAAATGCTGATCGCCAAGAAAACGATCAGCCGGGAAGAGTACGATCAAACCGTCACCAAGCAAAGCACCGCCGACGCCGCCTTGAAGGCCACCAACGCCCAGCTTCGATCGGCCAAGCAAAACGTCGAAGTCGCCCGGGCCGAAGGGCGGCACGTGCAGACTGAAATCGACGACTCCACCTTGAAATCGCCGGTCAAAGGGCGCGTCCTCTACCGGTTGGCCGAAGAACGCGAGGTGCTGGCCGCCGGCGGCAAGGCGCTGACGCTGGTCAATCTCGGCGAAATCTACATGGAAATCTTCTTGCCGGCCGGCGACGCGGCCCGCGTCACGCTGGGGGACGACGCGCGGATCACGCTCGACGCGCGCCCCGGTTACGCGGCGGCCGCCAACGTCAGCTTCGTTTCGCCCGAGGCACAGTTCACTCCCAAGCAGGTCGAAACCCGCAGCGAACGGGACAAGCTGATGTTTCGCATCAAGCTGCGCGTGCCGCCCGAGGTGATTCGCCCCTATCTGGAACGGGTGAAAACGGGCGTGCGCGGGGTGGGCTACGTGCGGATCGACAAAGCGGTCCCCTGGCCCGACTCGCTCGAACAACGGCTGCCCGAATTGCCGGAATCGAAAGAATAAGACGCCCCGCGCCGGTCGAGCCGCACGGTCCTTTCGACCATTGCCCAGGCCCGTCGCCCGCGAACTGCCAAGGAACGATTGCTCGTGCCCCAATCCAGCGCCAACGTTGCATCGATCAGCGGCGTGACGCATCACTACGGCCGCGTCCGCGCGCTGGCCGACGTCAGTATCGACATTCCCGCCGGCCTGATGATCGGCCTGATCGGTCCCGATGGCGTCGGTAAGTCGACGCTGCTGGGCCTGATTTCGGGGGCCAAACAGATCCAGTCGGGCAAGGTAATCGTGCTGGGGGGCGACCTGGCCGACCGCCGCCATCGCAACCGCGTCTGCCCCCGCATCGCTTACATGCCGCAAGGCCTGGGCAAGAATCTCTACAAAGAGCTGAGCGTGTTCGAGAACATCGACTTCTTCGCCCGACTGTTCGGGCAAGGCAAAGCCGAACGCCTGGCCCGCATTGGCGCGCTGCTGCGGGCGACCGGGCTCGATCCGTTTCCCGACCGGCCGGCGGGGAATCTGTCGGGCGGGATGAAGCAGAAAGTCGGCCTGTGCAGCGCGCTGGTCCACGATCCCGACTTGCTCATTCTCGACGAGCCGACGACCGGCGTCGATCCGCTTTCACGGCAGCAATTCTGGACCCTGATCGACGACATTCGCGCCCAGCGGCCCGGAATGAGCGTGCTGGTCTCCACGGCCTACATGGACGAGGCGCAGCGTTTCGACTGGCTGGTGGCGATGGACGCCGGCCAGATTCTGGCGACCGGCTCGCCCGGGGAACTCCGCGAGCGGACGAAGACGCAGTCGCTGGAAGAGGCGTTCGTGGCGCTGCTTCCGGCCGAGAAGCGGGGAACCGGCCAAAAGCTGGTCGTGCCGCCCCGCCAGGCTTCCGGCGGCGTGCCGGCCATCGCGGCGCGGCACCTCACGCGGCGGTTCGGCAAGTTCGTCGCGGTGCGCGACGTCAGCTTCACGATCGATCGGGGCGAGATTTTCGGCTTCCTGGGTTCCAACGGCTGCGGCAAGTCAACGACGATGAAAATGCTCACCGGCCTGCTGCCGGCCTCCGAGGGTGAGGCCGAGCTGTTTGGCGAGCGAGTCGGCGGCACGGACGTCGACGCTCGCATGCGCGTGGGTTACATGTCGCAGGCCTTTTCGCTGTACGGCGAACTGACGGTGCGGCAGAACCTGTGGTTGCACGCCCGCTTGTTCCACCTGCCGCCGGAAAAGATGGGCCCGCGGATCGACGAGCTGGCTCGCCGATTCGGCCTGGTCGAACATCTCGACCAGCTTTCCGAGGCGCTTCCGCTGGGTGTGCGCCAGCGGCTGTCGCTGGCCGTGGCGATCATCCACGAGCCGGAGATGCTAATTCTCGACGAGCCGACGTCGGGGGTCGATCCGGTGGCCCGAGACGAGTTTTGGGAGCTGCTGATCGATCTCTCGCGGCGGCAGAACGTGACGATTTTCGTCTCGACCCACTTCATGAACGAAGCCTTGCGTTGCGACCGCATGTCGCTGATGCACGCGGGCACGGTGCTGGCTTGCGACACTCCGGCCGCGCTGATGGCGGCCCGCGGCACCGACGACTTGGAAACCGCGTTCATCGGCTACATTGCCGATGCCGCCGGCGACAGTCTGCAACTGGGTTCGGCGGCCCAGCCCTTGGCGATCTCTGCCGAGCCTGGCGCGGGAAAACCGGCGGGGCACGAGGGCGGATCGCTGCTCAACCCGTCTCGGCTGTTGGCCTACAGCTATCGCGAGTCGCTGGAGATTCTCCGCGATCCGATCCGGCTGGCATTTGCCTTCGTCGGCTCGGTGCTGCTGATGCTGGTGTTCGGTTTCGGCATCACCACCGACGTCGAGCACATTCGCTACGCCACGCTCGATGGGGACCGCACGCCCGAAAGCCGCAGCTACCTGGAAACGTTCGCCGGCTCGCCGCGGTTCTTCTTTCAGCAGGCGCCGCTGGGTGACACGGCCCAGATGGAGCAGCGACTGAAATCGCACGATATTTCGCTGGCCGTGGAGACGCCGCAGAATTTCGGCCGCGATTTCCTGCGCGACGCACAGCCCGAAGTTTCGGCCTGGGTCGACGGGGCCAACCCGTTTCGCGGCGAAACGATCAAGCAATATGTCGTCGGCGCCCATCAGGCGTACTTGGTCGATCGCTTCCGCAGCCAATCGCACAGCCCGTTCGTGCCTAGCCCACTGGCCAACATCGAGTCGCGGTTCATGTACAACCCGACCTTCGAAAGCATCTATGCGATTGTCCCCAGCGTGCCGCCGATCTTGCTGATTCTGATTCCGGCGGTGTTGATGGCGGTAAGCGTGGTCCGGGAAAAGGAACTGGGCTCGATCACGAATTTTTACGTCACCCCGACTTCCCGGCTGGAGTTTCTGCTGGGCAAGCAATTGCCCTACATTGCCATCGGCATGGTTAATTATCTGATTCTGATGGTCATGGCCGTGGTGATTTTCGACGTGCCGATCAAAGGCAGCGCCTGGGCGCTCACGCTTTGTGCGCTGCTGTACGTGACGGCCACGACCGGCATCGGGCTGTTGGTTTCCACGTTCACCTCGAGCCAGGTGGCGGCCGTTTTCGTTACCGCCATTCTCACGATTCTGCCGACGACGCAATTCTCGGGCATGTTGCAGCCGGTCTCGACGCTCGAAGGGGGCGCCCGGCTGTTCGGCATGCTGTGGCCGACCACCTATTACATGCACGCCAGCGTCGGGGCCTTCACCAAAGGACTGGGGATCGACGTGCTGGTGGTCGATGTGATCGCGCTGGCGATTTTCATTCCGGTGATTCTGACATTCACGGCCGCGGCCCTGCGCCGCCAGGAGGCATGACCGTGGAGCGGCTGACGAACATCTTCTGGCTCGGCACCAAGGAGCTGCGCAGCTTGCAGCGCGACGCCGTGTTGGTCGTGTTCCTCGTCTATTCCTTCACGCTGGCCATTTACACCCAGGCGAAAGGAACGTCGTCGGAGGTGAATCGGGCGTCGATCGCCTTTGTCGATGAAGACCATTCGGCCCTCTCGCAGCAGATGATCGGGGCGTTTTATCCGCCGCGGTTCAAGCCGCCCGAGTTGATCGGAGCCCAAGACGTCGAGTCGGCGATGGATCATGGCGAGTACATGTTCGTGGTCGTCATTCCCCCCCGCTTCGAGGCCCAGGTGCGGGCCGGCCGCAAGGCCGAGGTGCAGGTGAACATCGACGCCACGGCCATGCTGCAGGCGGCCAACGGGGCGTCGTACATTCGCAACATCCTGGCCGACCAGATCAGCACCGCCATGCGCCGCACCGACCAGAAGCCCGGCGCGCCGATCGAGCTGGTGGTCCGCAAGGCGTTCAACCCCAACGGCGACACGTCCTGGTTCAACAGCATCGTGGCCATCATCAATCAGGTGACCATGCTGACCATCATTCTGACTGGCGCGGCGTTGATTCGCGAACGCGAACACGGCACGATCGAACA
>DATJTR010000469.1:0-7234 GCA_035503215.1 Pirellulales bacterium | reverse complement strand
AGTCCGATGTCCGACTCACCCAGGAATTTCAGATAATCAGGTGGAGCGAGTGGCCACGGGGCGTGGACGACCGGCGAGCGCGCTTCGCGGCCTTCGACCGGCGCCGCCAGATCGGCCGATAGACGGCGGAGCGGCTCGGGGAGATCTTCGAGCTGTTTGGTTTGCAGGGCCAACTGCAGCCGGCCGGTGGCGAAATAATCGTCCCGCAAGGCGCCGACCACCCGCGGCCAGTGTCCGACCCCTTTCAGGCCGTGTCCCTCCCCCGCGCATGTCGCCCGCAGCGGGCGATGGGGCGTGACCGCCCGGCGCAAATCGGCCAAGGCAGTGTTAACGGGATAGGGGAGCGTTTGAAATCGTTCGCCCAGGCAGTGATGCAATTGGCCCGCCAGCGATTCGGTGGTCGCATACAAGTGGACCCGATTTCGCGGCAGCACGCGCAGCAAGTCTTGCAGTAATTCCGGCGCATCAAGCAACTGTTTGCCGAACTGCCGAGTGTTGTGCGCGTACCACGTTTCGGTGTCGATGAGCGGGAAATGAAACTGCAAATGCCAATCGACGTCGCGGGCCGCGGGATTCTGGCGGGCCCAATCGGCCAGGCCCGCCACGTCAAGCGGCATCGTCGTGGCCAGAAACATCTGGTCGCCGCGCTCGATCCGGCAGCCTTGCCAGATTTCGTCGAGCGAGGCCGCATAGCTGCGCTTCAACCCGACGTAACGTCGCTTGTAGCGCCAACGATCACAGCGGTATTTGGCGGTTTTGGCCCACGCTGTCGGGCCCGATCCTTGCCTGGCGGCGGCCAGTTGGCGGCGCGAACGATAGAGCTTCGTCAGGATCGAGGCGTAGTTGCTGCCGCGAAATGAGCGGTAGACTTCCCAGTTTTGCAGAAGTTCGGGCTGCTCGCCCAAATCCCAATGCGCACCGAGCGCCGGCTGCCAATGTTCGCGCTCGGCGGCGCGCAGCATTTGCAAGGCATATTCGAAATAATGACCGCCAACGAATCGCAGCGAGTGGTCGAGCACGACAAACTTTGGCACGGCCCAGTTCTCCTCGCTCGTGGCCGCTCAGGCGGCCTGCCGCTGCCGCAGCGCAGCTTCATTGCGTGCCAGACGCCAATCGCTGTGAATCATCGTGCGGATCAAGTCGGCGAAGCGAATCCGCGGCCGCCAACCCAAACGCTGCCGGGCTTTGCTCGCGTCTCCCAACAGCAGATCGACTTCCGTCGGTCGGCAGAAGCGGGGGTCGACCTCGACGTACTGTTTCCAGGGGAGGCCGACTTCGGCGAACGCCAGCTCGACCAGCTCGCGAACGCTGTGGGTCTCGCCGGTGGCGATCACGTAGTCGTCCGGCTCGTCCTGCTGGAGCATCAGCCACATGGCTTCCACATAGTCGGCAGCGGCGCCCCAGTCGCGCTTGGCGTCGAGGTTGCCGACGTACAGCTTGGCTTGTAGTCCTTCCTTGATTCGCGTGGCGGCTCGCGTCACCTTGCGGGTGACGAACGTTTCGCCCCGCCGGGGCGATTCGTGATTGAAGAGAATGCCGTTCGACAGGTGCAGGCCGTACGCTTCGCGGTAATTGATCGTTTGATAGAAGCTGTAAACCTTGGCACAGGCGTACGGGCTGCGGGGATGAAACGCAGTCTTTTCCGTTTGCGGCGTCTCGGCCACGCGCCCGTACATTTCGCTGCTCGAAGCCTGGTACAACCGCACGTGGCGATGTCGGTTGAGCTGGCGAATTGCCTCCAACAGTCGCAACGTTCCGAGCGCATCGACGTCAACCGTATACAGCGGCTGGTCGAACGACACCCGCACGTGGCTTTGAGCGGCCAGATTGTAAATCTCGTCCGGCTCGATGTTGAGAATCAGGTTGGTCAGGCTGCTGCCGTCGGTCAGGTCGCCGTAGTGCAGCAGCAAGCGCGGGTTCGGCTCGTGCGGGTCCTGATACAAATGCTCGATTCGCCCGGTGTTGAAGGTGCTCGCGCGGCGGACCAGCCCGTGGACTTCGTAGCCCTTCGACAACAGCAGCTCGGCCAGGTAGGAACCGTCCTGCCCCGTAATGCCGGTAATCAACGCACGGCGAAGTTCGCTCATGATGCCAGTTTCCTCAAGCGGCTTGCCGCTGCGGCAGGCGGCGATACCAGTCGATCGTTTGCTTCAAGCCTTCCCGCAGCGAAGTGCGGGCGCGGAAGCCGAGCAGCCGTTCGGCCCGCTCGGTGCTCAGGCAGCGGCGTGGCTGGCCGTCGGGCGCCGAGGCGTCCCAGCGCAGCTGACCGTCAAAACCGCACACCTCGCAGATCAGTTCGGCCAGCTCGCGAATCGAAATCTCCTGGCCCGAACCCAGGTTGATCGGCTCGGGCCCGTCGTAAAGTTCGCTGGCCAGAGCAATCGCTTCGGCCGCGTCGGCCACGTACAGGAATTCACGCGAAGCCCGGCCCGTTCCCCAAACTTCGATCCAGCGGCGGCCGGCCAGCTGGGCTTCGACCACCTTGCGAATCAACGCCGGAATCACGTGACTCGATTGGGGATCGAAGTTGTCGGCCGGCCCGTACAAATTCACCGGCAATAGCGTCACGCCGGGAAAGCCATATTGGTCGCGATAGGCCTGGGCCTGCACGAGCAGCATCTTTTTCGCCAGGCCATAGGGGGCGTTGGTCTCTTCCGGATAGCCGTTCCACAAATCGGCTTCCTGAAACGGCACCGGCGTGTGCTTGGGATAGGAGCAGATCGTGCCGACTTGCACGTATTTCTCGATGCCGAACAAGCGGCAGGCTTCCATCAGCTGGATGCCCATGATCGCATTGTCATAGAAATAGCGGCCCGGGTTTTTGCGGTTGGCTCCGATGCCGCCGACGACCGCGGCCAGGTGTACGATCACGTCGGGCTCGGTGTCCGACAACAGCCGCTCGATCGCCGCGCGATCGCGCAGGTCGTATTGCGCGCTGCGGGGCACAAGAATGGCGCCGGGATGATAACGCCGCAGCGCTTCGCACACGGCCTTTCCCAGAAATCCGGCGCCGCCGGTAACAAGTACGCGACGTCCTGGCAAAAACCCCATGGCTACCCTCCCTGGCAACGCTTACCTTAGCGCCGCGGCGATCCCTGCCACGGCCTTTTGCGCGGCAGCAGTATTACGCTTGCCACCAGGCGCGGCAATGCCAGTTCGGGAAAAGGCTTGACTGGCGTCGCGCACGGCGCTGCTGGGACGCGGACGCGAGATTAAGCCGCCCGCCGCATCGTTCGTGGCGAACTGCTAGCAGATGCGAACGACCACTCGCCGGTCGTGGTGTCGCAATGAGCCAGGGCGCCGCCCAGCGATCGCTCCACTCGCGACGTGTCGGGCACCCAGGAAAAGAAATTACGCAGCTCAAGCGGCGGCTCCGCTTGTTGCAATCGCCGCCAGTTTCGTAAAGCCCCGGGATATCCGTAATAGTTCTGCTTGAATGCCGCTTGCAGCTCGGTGGCGAACGGATAGTGCTCGAAGACCAGCCCTTGGGCCTCGGTTTCGGCGTGCCCAAAATTGTTGTAAGTCAATGGCACTCCGCGGCGGGTGAGCAAGGGCGGCTGGCACGATTGCCAAACGTCGCCCGGTTGTGCCCGCCAGGTGCGCAGCCACTGATCGAATCCGTTGTTTCCCCAGCAATAGCGTCCGTCGACCAGCAGCGTGGGGCCGACGAAGCAGCGGCTCCAGTAAAACGCGGCGGTTTTGTGCGGCCGTGCGGCGAACATGGCGGCGGCCGTGGCGATTTGCCGCGCGGTCCAGAGTTCGTCGCAATCGATTTGCCACAGCAGCGTTTCGGTTCCCAGATCGGCCGAGGTGGCCCGCAGCATCTCGCGCTTGCCATCCCAGAACTGCCCCAGCGGTTTGCGAAACAGCCGGACTCGCGGCTCGCTCTTGGCAATATCGTCGAGATACTCGCTCGTGCCGTCGATGCTGCGGCCATCGCGGTGGAGGTGATGCGGCAGGCGGCCGCGGGAGCGCAGCTTGAGCGGATGGTGCCAAGACCAGCGCTTTCGCCGGGGCCAGGCTGTGTCGTGTCGGAGCACGGCCAAGCCTTCGGCGATGTGCCATTCCCAGGGAATCGAGAGTTGCCGCATCATCGGCAAATGATAGCGCAAGAGCGGCATGCCGTTGAGCACGATCGTGATAAACCGGATCGGCATTGCCATCGCTGTTCTCTCGTTTTCAGTCGCGGCGCGCACGCCTGCACCGATGCACCGCAGGTTCACCGACGGTCAGGCCACGCGCAGCAGCCGGAGATCGTTGGCCGAAGAAGGGGGGAACGACCAATGTCCCGTCTGCGGATCGTAATCGGCCAGTCGGGCGGCGGGGCGCCGCTCGACGCGCGCCGCGTGGTGGACCCAGCACAGATAGTCGGAAAGGTCGAGCGGAGGAGACGCCTTTTGCAACCGGCGCCAATGCTTCAGAGCGCCGGTATAGCCGTAATAGGCCTCTTTGAATGCGGCTTGCTGCTCGGTGACGTAGGCATAGTGCTCGAAGACAAGCCCCTGGGCTTCGGTCTCGTCTTGCAGGAACGAATGGTTGCACAGCGGCTCGCCGTCGCGCGCCAAGAGGGGCGGCTCGTGCTTTTCCCAAACGTCCCCCGGCCGTGCCCGCCAGGTGCGAATCCAGCCGTCCGGACCGTTTCCATAGCAGTTGCGGTCGGTGATTTCCAGTTCGGGTCCGACGTAATAGTGGCACCAATAGCGGGCGGCCATCTTGTCCGGCCGGCTGGCGAACATTTCGTGGACCGTGTGAATTTGCTCGACGGTCCAAAGCTCGTCGCTGTCGACCTGCCACAAGATGGTTTCGGTCTTCAAGTCGTTGCAGGCGGCTCGCACCATTTCACGCTTGCCGTCCCAATACTTGCCGTGCGGCGTGCGAAAGATCTTCACTCGCGAGTCGAGCCGGGCGATCTCGTCGAGATACTCACTCGTGCCGTCGATGCTGCGGCCGCCATCGTGCAGGTGATGGGGCAGCCAGCCACTGGTTTGCAAACGGAACGGTTTCCGGTAGCTCCAGCGCTTGCGGACGCTCCATGCGGTGTCGTGTTTCAGCTCGGCGAGTCCCTCGGCAATGTGCCATTCCCAGGGAATCGACAGATTCTGCAACATCGGCAAGTGATAGCGCAGGAACGGCATGCCGTTCAGCACGATGGTGAAGAAGCGAATCGGTGTCGTCATGCCGCCTTCCTTGGCTGAGATCTGCACCTGTGCCGCTGAATGCGAAGCTAGCATGTTGCGCATCGCGCAACGGTCGCTGCCAAGCGCGACGAAAAATAGCAAGAATGCGCGGCTGCGACAACACCGGATCGCTTCTGCCGGCACGCGGGGCCCGGTGGTGCCAGTCGGCTCAGATTGCCACGATTTGCCGTGGGCGACTATGATTGCCGCCACGTGTGCAGTGAAGCCCCGACCAATTGCCAGTAGGACGACCGGGGCGTGCGGACCAGCGATACCAGGGACGGTACGAACATGGCTCTCGATGACCCGATCGCGCTCGTTGAGCCCGGCCGCAACGGCGACATCATCAACATCTTGCCGCTGGCCAAGTATCTGCACGACCAGGGCGAGCAGGTCGATCTGCTGGTTCATCCGAATTTTGCCGCCCTGCTGGATGGCGTCAGCTATGTCCGGCCGGTTTTGCTCCCGCACGAAGACGAACACCGGCCCGAGGAGGCCCGCGTTTGGGCGACCGCCAGGTACCAGCGCGTGATCGTTTCCAAGGTGTGGAACAATCGCTATCTCGACCGCTCCGCCGCCGAGTCGTTTGCAGCCGAGGCTTATCGCCTGGCCGGCTATCCCGAGCTGTTCGGTAAGTTGTCGACCGTCTTCGACCGCCGCTCGAGCGAGCGCGAAGCCCGCCTCGTCGGCAAGCATCTCGACCGCGGCGTCCCATTCATTCTCTATAACCTGGAAGGCTCCTCGAGCCAGTTCAAACGCAGGGCCGGCTTTGTCCGTTGGCTGCGCTGGCAGCGATGGAACGCCCGATTGGTGAAGCTGCCGCTCGATTGCCACCGGCTGTACGACCTGCTCGGGCTCTACGAGCGGGCCGATCTGTTGATCACGACCGACACCGCCACGCTGTGGCTGGCGCACGCGGTTCACATTCCGACGATCGTGCTGCACCAAACCGACACTTGGTTGCGGGCCCCGCTGCCACCGGCCACCGTGCTCAACTGCACGTATGAGGGGGCACTTTCCCGGCGACGTGAGATTGCCGCGGCGATCCGCCAGGTACTCGATCGACGTGCGGTTGCCGCGTGAGACCATAGTCATTCGAATCTTTCTGGACCCGTCGCACCGCAAGGGAAATCGCATTTCGATGCTGCATAGGGCCATTTTTCTCGATCGCGACGGAACGCTGAACGAGGACCGGGGCTACACGCACCAGGTCTCGGCGCTGCGGCTGCTGCCAGGCGTGGTGCCCGGTTTATTGCAGTTGGCACGGCTCGGTTTCCGTCTTGTCATCGTGTCGAATCAATCGGGCGTCGCCCGCGGACGCTTTAGTGAGGTCGATGTGCGGCAGTTTAATACCGCCCTCTGTGCCCAGCTGGCCGAACGCGGCATCGAGATTTCCGGGGTCTACTACTCTCCGTTTCATCCGACCGCCGGGGTTGGCACTTATCGCCGCGACAGCGAGTGCCGCAAACCGCGCCCCGGAATGTTGCTAACGGCGGCACGCGAGCTGGCGCTCGATTTGTCTGGCAGTTTTGCCATTGGCGATAAAGTGAGCGACGTCGCCGCCGGGCAAGCCGCGGGATGCCGTACGATTCTCCTCGAAACCGGCCAGGCTGGCCGCGGCGAGCCCGAGCTCTCGGTCCGGCCCGATGCGGTCGCCCGCGATCTGGTCCATGCCGCCGAGCTGATCACTCACTGGCCGGCGCAAGCCGCCTAGCAAATTCAGCCACAACTCGACAGAAGGATTGCCCTACATGACGCAGCAGGCAGGCCAAACGAAACGCTATCTGGTCACCGGCGGAGCTGGCTTTATCGGTTCGCACGTCGTGGCCGCTTTGTCCGATCGTGGCGACGACGTGACCGTGTGCGACACCCTGGGCAACGGCGACAAGTGGCGCAATCTTGCCAAGCACGAGCTGGCCGGCTTCGTACACCCCGATGGTCTCGAAGCCTACCTGGCCACGAATCCCCGACTCGACATGATCTTTCACCTGGGAGCGATTTCGTCCACGACCGAAACCGACGGCGACCTGGTGATCAAATCGAATTTCGAACTTTCC
>DATJTR010000468.1:0-3132 GCA_035503215.1 Pirellulales bacterium | reverse complement strand
GTCGACGACTTTGTCTTTCGCTCGCGGACCGACTTCAACAGTCCGATGGTGGTCTTAGCTTATTCACGGGCTTTCTTTCCGGAGATCACCCGCAACTTTGTCGAGCAGTTTCGCGACGGTGTGCCGGTCGAGCTCAACACGATATTGCTCAACGGCGACGTGGCTTTGGTGGGGGGCTCGGGCGAGTTTTTCTGCAATCACTCCAATCGGCTGAAACAGCGGTCTTACGTGCCGCACACGTTTTTCTTCGGCTACTGCGACGGGCACAGCATGTATTTCCCCACGATCGAGGCGGCCTCCGAAGGCGGCTATGGCGGCGATGCCAGCGTTTCGCCCGTCGAAGTCGGAGCCGGCGAGCAGGTGATGAACCGCGCGTTGATCAACCTCTACACGATGCTGGGCAAGTTCAAACCGCGCGATTCGGCGCCTGCCTCGGCCGCCCGGCAAACGGCCGCCGTCACCACACCGCGGTAGTCTATCCGCCCGCGCGACTCAACCTGAGGGAGCAGCGATGGATTACGTGAGCTTGGGAAAAACGGGCCTCAAGGTTTCCCGCATCTGCCTGGGCTGCATGAGCTATGGCGTGCCCGAACGGGGCCCGCATCCCTGGACGCTGCCCGAAGAGCAGGGCCGCTCCTTCTTCAAAAGAGCGCTCGAGCTGGGCATCAACTTCTTCGATACGGCCAATGTTTATTCCGACGGCACGTGCGAGGAAATCACCGGCCGCGCGCTCAAAGATTTCGCCAAGCGGGAAGAAATCGTCGTGGCGACGAAGGTGCACGGGCGGATGCGACCCGGCCCGAACGGTCGCGGCCTCTCGCGGAAAGCCATCTTCACCGAGGTCGACGCCAGCCTCAAACGCCTCGGCATGGATTACGTCGACGTCTATCAGATTCACCGCTTCGATCACGAGACGCCGATCGAAGAAACGCTCGAGGCCCTGCATGACGTCGTCAAAGCGGGCAAGGCCCGCTACATCGGCGCCTCGTCGATGCACGCCTGGCAGTTCTGTAAGGCCCTGTATCTGGCCGATCTCAATGGCTGGACCCGCTTCATTTCCATGCAGAACCACTACAACCTGATCTACCGCGAGGAGGAGCGGGAAATGATGGGACTCTGCGCGAGCGAGCAAATCGGCGTCATTCCCTGGAGCCCGCTCGCCCGTGGCCGCCTGGCGCGTCCCTGGGAAGAGCAATCGGCCAGCGATCGGGCCGGCAAAGACGAATTCGGCAAGACGCTCTACACCAAGTCGGTCGATTCAGACCATCAGGTAATCGACCGCGTGGGTGAAGTGGCCTCGGCCCACAAAGTGCCCCGCGCGCAGGTCGCGCTGGCTTGGATGCTCAGCAAGCCCTACGTCACCTCTCCCATCATCGGGGCGACCAAGCCGCACCATCTGGACGATGCGATGGCCGCGCTCACACTCAAGCTCTCGCCCGAAGAAATCCGTCGCCTGGAAGAGCCCTACGCGCCGCACCCGGTGTCGGGCTTCGCCTGATCGCCCGCGGCAACAGGGTCGACGAGCGACTTAACTCCGCAGGACCTCGCGGACCGCCTGGCCTTTGCCGTCCTTCGTGACGTAAAACGGCCGCTCTTCCACCTCGACGCCGTAACGCGGCGAGATGCCCAGCGTGCGGAAGATCGTGGCGTGCAGATCGGTCACGGTCACCTTCTTGGTCACCGAGGTGCAGGGGCGTTCGTCGGCCGTTTTGCCGAAGAGGAACCCGCGCTTCGCGCCGCCGCCGAAGAGCAGCACCGAGCCGGCCCCGGTGAAGTGGCGGTGCATGCCGTAGTGCTTCAGCTCGGTCATCTTGTCCGGTTGGGCGACCTGGTTGGGGACGGGCTTGCCGGGCTTGCCTTCCATCATTACGTCGCGGCTGAACTCGCTGGCCAGCACGATCAACGTGCGGTCGAGCATTCCCCGGTGTTCGAGATCGCGGACCAACTGGGCAATCGGCGCGTCGATCATCTGCTTGAGCACGGCCGTCCGCGTGTGGCCGTTGTCGTGCGTGTCCCAGCCCAGGAAGGGCACGTATTCGGTTGAGACCTCGATGAACCGCGCTCCCTGCTCGATCAAGCGGCGGGCAAGCAGACAACCCAGGCCGAACCGCCCCGTGTCGTAGAGCTTGCGCGACTTTTCGGGCTCCAACGACAGGTCGAACGCCTTGGCGGCAGGTGCGTTCATCAGGCGATGGGCGCTCGCCAGCGATTCGAGCAGCGCCTCGCGCTGAAAATCGCTTGAACGCGCGACGGGGCTTTCCTCGATCAGCTTCTTGTAGGCCTCAAATCGATGGCGGAATCGCTTCTGGCTCATGCCGGCGGGCGGACGCACGGTGAGCACCGCCTGCTCAGGATCGGGGACGCGAAACGGCCCGTATTGAGCCCCGAGGCAGCCCCCGGTCTGGAACGCTTTGAGCTCTTCCGCCTCGCCATTGCCGTCGTAGCGCTGGCCGATGTCGATGAACGCGGGGAGTGCCGGGTTCTGCGGGCCCTTGGCGTGGGCAATCCAGGCTCCGATGTGCGGTGCGGCCACCGTCTGCGGCGGCTCGTAGCCGGTGTGCCAGTGATACTGATGCCGTGAATGCAAAATCTTGCCCAAGTCGGCGGCAACGTGCGTGCGAATCAGCGTGCCGCGGTCGAGTACGGAGGCGATCTGTTCGAGTCCCTGCGAGAGCCGCACGCCGTCGATCGCGCTCGGAATGGAGGGAAAGGTGCTTAAGACGGCGTTCGACTCGAGTCCCTTCTTGAAGGGCGTATAGCGCTTGGGGTCGAAAGTCTCCGTGTGGGCCATGCCGCCGGCCATCCAAAGCACAACCACGGCGTCGGCAGTCGGGACGATCTTTTCCTCGGGCTTTTCGCCTTTACGCGTCCCGGTTGCCGGTTTGGCGGTGAGCGCACGCGGAGCCACCAGTGAGCCGAGCGCGGCGGCTCCGGCAGATGCCAGGAACCCGCGGCGGTTGGAACGAGTGTCGATGGTCATACGTTCGTCCTGTCGATCAATCGATGAGCTGGAACTCAGGCAGCATCACCACCATCCACAAAAAATCCGCCATCCCTTGCGCCGTCGCAGGCGTGCCGACCACTTCCGCTGCGGTGCGCCCTTCGGACGGCGTCGGTTCGCGGCCGAGGGTC
>DATJTR010000467.1:0-2829 GCA_035503215.1 Pirellulales bacterium | reverse complement strand
GCTGATTCACCAATTGTTGGCCAGCGAGAGCCAATACCTGCGCGGCTGGACGATTCACTTGGAACTGGAAGACGCCCAGGCTTCGCCGGCAACCCTGGCTATGCTGACTGACCTGGCGGAAAAGGATCCGGCACCGTGGGTGCGACTCGCGCTGGCCAGCACGCTGCAGCGCTTGCCCGTGGCCGACCGCTGGTCGATCGCTTCGGCATTGTCGAAGCACGGCGAGGACGCCAGCGATGCCTACCTGCCGCTGATGCTGTGGTATGGCATGGAGCCGTTGGCGCCGGCCGACAATGCCAAGGCCATGGACCTGGCGCTGGCCGCGCGGATTCCGGTGATCAGCAAACATCTGGCCCGCCGGGCGGCCGAAGATCCGCAAGGCTTGGCTGGTGCGATCGCCGCCCTGCGCCGCACCGAGAACCCCGGCGTGCAATCGCAAATGATCGACGGCATCCACGACGCACTCGTGGGGCACCGGCACGTGGCGATGCCCGAGAGTTGGGCGGCGACGTTTGCCGAGCTGTCGGCCAGCAAAGACCCGAACGTACACCGCGGCTTGATGGGGTTGGCGGTGACGTTCAACGACGGGGGGGCGATCGCCATGCTCCACAAGCTAGTGGCCGACCCGGCCGCCGGCAACGAACAGAGGGCGTGGGCGATCGAACGGTTGCTGGAAGCCCGCGACACGGAATTGGCTCCGCTCTTGGAACCGCTGGTCGGCACCCCTGGCCTGTCGGGGCTGGCGATTCGCGGGCTGGCGGCCTTCGACCATCCGAAGACGCCCGGCGTGCTGCTGTCGGCCTATCCGCGGCTGAGCGCCGAGGACCAGCGCGACGCCGTGACCTCGCTGTGTGCCCGACCGAAATGGGCGGTCGAATTGTTCAAGGCGATCGATCGAGGCGACGTGCCGCGCACGGCGGTCTCGTCGGAAGAAGTGCGGCAACTGGCCGGATTCGCCGATCCGGCCGTGACGGCCGCGGTCGAGCGGGTATGGGGTGCGGTGCGGGAGACGGCTGCGGATAAAAAAGCCCTGGTCGATTCGTATCGTAGCCGGCTCTCCCCCGACCGGATCAAGGCCTCGGACAGCTCGCGGGGCCGGGCGATTTTTGCCCGCGTGTGTGCCAATTGCCACACGCTTTTCGACGCCGGCGGCACGGTCGGCCCGAACCTGACGGGCTCGCAGCGTGCCAATCTGGATTATGTGCTGACGAACGTGCTCGATCCGAACGCGGTCGTGCCCAAGCAGTACCAGATGGTAGTCATCCAAACGACCGACGGCCGGGTGCTGAACGGCATCGTGAAGGAAGAGGACGATCTGACGCTGGCCCTGCAGACGACCAACGAAATCGTCAAACTGTCGAAGGACGAAATCGAAGTTCGCAAGGCGACGGCCCTGTCGATGATGCCCGAGGGAATGCTGGTCCCGCTCAGCGACGATGACATTCGCGATTTGATGTGCTACCTGGCCAGTCCCGAGCAAGTGCCATTGCCAGCCGGCGCTGGCGGGGCAAAATAGAAAGCAGGCGCCCGCTCCGAGGCGCCGCTGGGAACCGAGGCCCACGAGCCATGATCCTGCTCGTCGATAACTACGATTCGTTCACCTACAACCTCGTGCAGCGGCTGGGGGAGATCGATCCGGCGCTCGACCTGGTGGTGAAGCGGAACGACGAAATCTCGCTCGACGAAATCGCGGCCTTGGCCCCCAGCCACTTGATCATTTCGCCCGGCCCCTGCACCCCCAGCGAAGCGGGCATCTCCTGCGCTTGCGTCGAGCGGTTCGCCGGCGAGATTCCGATTCTGGGCGTTTGCCTGGGGCATCAGGCCATCGGTCAGGCCACCGGGGCCAAGATCGTGCGGGCCGAGCGTTTGATGCACGGCAAGACCGACCAAATCCATCACGACGGACAAGGCTTGTTCGCCGGATTGCCGAATCCGTTCCAGGCCACGCGGTATCACAGCCTGGTCATTCAAAACGACACGCTCTCCGACGATTTCGTCGTCTGCGCCTGGTCGAGCGGGCCGGGCAACCTGCGCGAGATCATGGGCGTGCGGCATCGCCGCTTTCCGCTGTTCGGCGTGCAGTTCCACCCGGAGAGTTTTTTGACCGAGCGCGGCAGCGACCTGTTGGTCAATTTTCTGTCGGTCCAGCGGCCGGTGTCGGCCGCGTCGTGAAAGAATTATGTCTTCGCGTGAAGGAACGCTTTGGGCCGGTTCCCCCGCCGGCGGGCTGCAGCAATCAGGGTGAAAGCGGTCGGAAGCGCCCGAGTCACTGGCGACAAACTACGAAGCGATCAGGCAGCGTCTGAAGGCTCAATTCTCGACGCGCATATCGTTCATGTTCAAACACCCCGCCAACGACGATGGCCCAAGCGAGAGTAAACAGGCGCGCCGGCCGATTTCGCTCGCTGTCCTCGCTATCGGCGCCGCCGTTTTTTTTATGCTGGCGGTCTGGGCATCGCGATCGGCGATGATTTGTTGGATCGAGGGTCATACTGGGCAGGTCATGCTAAAGTCCTTCGACCCGACTGCTGAGGAACAGTCGAGCGATCGCGGGTTAATCCCCCAGACTGACAACGCATCGCCGCCGTCCGACGGCGCGAACTTCAAGCAGCTCGTCGAGCTCATTGAAGCAACTATTGAGAAACGGCCTGAAGACGGTGTCCACGCCGGTGGCGAAAGTCTTTCGCTCGTATTCGGTGGTGGCCAGCAGCTGCAGCCCCAGGCGGATTGGAGAACAGATAGCGTGAAGGCCGTCGAAACGATCTGGCTTCCGAGCGATGCCACTTCCTTTGAACGGGTGCTTGCCCGGCTCTGCTTCCCCGAGGCCAA
>DATJTR010000466.1:0-2607 GCA_035503215.1 Pirellulales bacterium | reverse complement strand
GCAACCAGCAGGGCTATGCCAATCCCGCCAGCCAGCACCAGGCCGGCCGGCGGGCGCGGCGCGTGTTGGAAGACGCCCGCGACGCGATCGGCGAGCTGCTCGGCGCCGATCTTACCGGCCGCCAGCCCGACCGTGTGATCTTCACCAGCGGCGGCACCGAAGCGAACAACTTGGCCATTCTCGGACTGGCCGAAGCAGGCGGTGCCGAGCCGGGTGAAGTGATCACTTCGGCGATCGAACATCCTAGCGTCCAAGGCCCGCTCGCCCGATTGGAAAGCCAAGGCTGGGTGGTCCACCGAGTTGGCGTCACACGCGACGGCGCCGTGCGCGCGGGCGACGTCGAGCCTTTGATTAACGACCGCACGCGGCTGATCACCGTGATGCTGGGAAACAACGAAACGGGCGTGCTGCAGCCGGTGGCCGACATCGCCCGCATCGCCGCGGTACACGGCGTGCCGATGCACACCGACGGGGTGCAAGTCGTCGGCAAACTGCCGGTGTCGTTCGACGGCCTCCGCGTCACCAGCCTCAGCCTCGCGGGACACAAGTTTCACGGGCCGCCGGGCATCGGCGCCCTGGTGGTCGCCGGCGGCACGCGAATCGCGCCGCAACTGTTCGGCGGATTTCAGCAGGCGGGTTTGCGCCCCGGCACCGAGTCGGTCGCCTTGGCCGTCGGCCTGCGCACGGCGCTCGAAATGTTTCAGACCTCGGCCGACTCGCGGGCACAGCGCATGCGAGAGCTGCGCAATCGGCTCGAGTCGGCGCTTAAGGCCGGGTTTGCGGGCACGCGCGTCAACGGCGCAGGCGCGCCGCGGCTGCCCCACACTTCGAATTTGGCGTTCCTTGGGCTCGATCGACAGGCCCTGGCCATGGCCCTCGATCTGGCCGGCGTGGCTTGCTCCACCGGCTCGGCCTGCGCCAGCGGTTCGAGCGAGCCTTCGCACGTGCTCCTGGCCATGGGTTGCGAGCGGGAAGTCGTGGCCAGTTCGCTGCGCTTCAGTTTGGGGGCTGAAACCACGGCCGACGAGATCGACGAAGCGATTCGCCGCATTCTGGCCACCACCGCCAATCTCCTCCGCCAAGCGCAGGCCGAGCGCACGATTGGGGCCGCCTCGTCCTGAGGCGGCTCGATCCTGAGGCGGCTGGGCGGGCCAATTTCTCCACTCGTGCTATGCTTCACCCTTGCCGCTTGGCAAGCGCGGGTGCTACACTGCCTGTTCTCGCAATCGACCGCAGCCGGCCGATCGCTCGTGACGCGGCCGGCGCAATCGATCTTCCCTCCAATTGCCAAGCAAATTGACGGAGTCCGTTCGTGGGTGTGAAGAAGACAGGCAAAGGGCGTCGCAAGCTGGGCCGCAAAAAACGTCGCATGCGCTCGCGCATTCGCCATCGCAAATAATCGCCGCCGGCACCCGCCGGACGTTTCGCGCGTGCAGCCCAACCTTTTTCGCAGTTCGCACGTCTGCGCGCTCTCTGGTCCACATCCAGCCCCGCACTCCGCGCAAGACCTGCCTTCCGCAGCATGGTAAGCGGCGCAAACCTTGCCGCATCTGCGGCCCCCCTCCGTACAAACGGCAAGCTTTACCACCGTCGCGCCGCTTGAAGCGCCGCCACCACCGCGCGGCCCCCAATTCCCCTCGGTCGAGCGGGCGCCGGGCCGCGGCAAACCGCGGCGCCCGAGCGTATTTCGCCCTGCGCAAGGGCTGTTCTCTCACGTCGTTAGCTCTTGTCGGCCGGCGATTCGCGAGGCGGGGGGCGTAAAAGAATTCCGGTTGGGCAAGCGCTATCGCGCGCCTGCCGTTTCCTGTACGACCCTTACAAACGAAACCGAAGGAACATCTGGCAGGATCGCTGCGATCGTATGCACCGGTCGGGCCGGACACGCTCTTCTCGTCTCGTGATCGCTTCACACAAGTCGCTTCCCAAGCGGCCGGAAATCCAGGGGCATCGCCGACAGGTATCGCGGCGCGGGCCGCGCGATTCGCCGGCAAATCTCTCCAATCTCGGTGAGGAAACAACCAGCCATGAAACGGTTCCAATTCTTGCAGTATGCGGCGGCCGCGCTAGCCAGTCTCGGCTTCGTGCTCCCGTCAGGCGTTTTTGCCGCCGAGGCTCCAACTCCCTCCGCACCGGCCGCGACGGCTGCGGCAACCGACGCCGCACCGCTGATTCTCGACGTCAGCCTCGGCGATGGGGGCATGCTCCGCGGACAGGTGGTCAACGGCGAAGGCACTCCGCTGGCACAAACGCTCGTCGTCATCCGCTCGGGAGCGAACGATTCGGCCAGCACGCTCACCGATCGACAAGGATACTTCGTGGTCCAGGGCCTGCACGGCGGCCTATACGAGGTGTCGAGCGCCGGCGGCTCGGGCATGTTTCGCGTGTGGACCGCCGCGGCCAGCCCGCCGTCGGCAAATCGGAGCGTGCTGATCGTTGCCGGCGGCGACGTGAATCGCGGCCAATGCTGCTGCCAAGGTCCGTGCCGCTGCGGCAAGTGCCAGCGTCGCTGCGATCCCGGCTACGGCGGTCCGCGCGTCCCCGGTTGGCCGACCAACGGCCAGGTCGTGCTCGGCGTGGCGGTCGTCCTGGGCATTGCCGGCGGCATCG
>DATJTR010000465.1:0-7054 GCA_035503215.1 Pirellulales bacterium | reverse complement strand
CAAGCGCTATCGCGGCACGATCCCCGGGCCAGCGTCAGCGTTTGCTCGCACGATTGCACGCCAGGATCGAGCCGGATCACGTAGCCGATTTCTTGCGACAATCGACGATTCACCTCGATCAAGAAGTCGACCGTGCGGCGTTTGTCGCGCGACACGCTGTCCAGCCACTGGCTGAGCGCCGGGCCGGGCGTTTCGGCCGCCAGGTAGGGCCGCAATTCTTCCACGAGCCACGGCTCGTAGAAGAACGGCCACTGTTCGGCGTTCGGCTCCAAAAAGAAATCGAAGGGATTGATGACCGTCATCTCGGCCACCAGATCGACCTCGATCGACAACTTGTTCGCCTGCTCGGGAAAGACCAACCGACCCAGGTAGTTGCCGTGCGGATCCTGCTGCCAGTTCAAAAAATGAGGCTGCGGCAGAATCTTCAGCGAATAGGCCGCGATCGGCGTGCGGCAATGAGGGGCCGGACGCAGGCGGACCAATTGCGGAAAGATCGTCACCAACCGGTCGTAGCTGTACGTGGTCTGATGGTGCAAGGCAACGCGGATCGACATGAGGGATTACTGCTTCGCTGGTCTGGCGGGATGAAGGATCGCGGGGAAGGCCCGGGCGGACGGCTGCCTACCGGGGCGCTTGGGTAAGTTTACCCTGTAAAACGGCACTTTCCGCTCGGAGCGTCGCCCGGTGCGCGCCGCGCCGCAAACGCCGGACAATCTGCCCTGTTTCGTACTCCGCTGGCGCACCGGCCGCGCGGGTCGGTCGGGATCTGCCGCTCGCGCCGGTCGTAATGGCCGCGGCCGCCCGGCCCGCGTCAACTGGCCGACGTCGGCGCCGCGAAGCTCTGAGTTTGTCCGTTGGGTGCTTGTCGCTGCTGCCGGCTGGCCCGGCCGATCGCCGGTCCTTTTTCGTCGGGCCAACTGGTGGTGGGCCGCACGCCGAAAAACGCCTCGGAAATCGCTTCGCCCACCCAATTCAGCTTGGATTGAAAGCGGTCGATGAACTCGTGCAGCCCGTGCTCGATGATCTCGCCGATGTAGGCGAAATCCAACTCGGCTCGCAGCCGTCCCAAATGTTGTTCGGCCGGGGCGCGGTGGCCACCGGTCTGGCCGCCGCCGATCGCCAACAGCGATTCCTCGGCCTTGATCAGGCAGAAGTGCATTGCGCGGGGAAAATGCCGGTCGAGCATCATGAAATCGGCCACCTGAGCCGGCAGGATCCGGCCGTAGCGGCGGCGATACATTTCCAGCGCGCTGGCCGATTTGAGCAGGGCCGCCCATTGAATCGTGTCCAGCGGCGTCCCCACCTCGGCGGCCGTCGGCAACAGCAAGAAGTATTTCACGTCTAGAATCCGCGACGTCTTGTCTGCCCGTTCCAAAAGCCGACCGATGCGGGCAAAGTGCCACGCCTCGCCGTGCGACATCGTGGCGTCGGTCACGCCTTGCAGCAGATGACTGCTCAGCTTCACCTGGTTGAAAAAGTCGAACATCGAGGTGATCTTGCTCGGGTCGGCCGCCGCGCTGCTGACCATCAAGTAGAACTTGTTGATCTCTTCCCACATCGCCGACGAGATCATTTCGCGCATGGTCCGCGCGTTTTCGCGGGCCAGCCGCAAGCAGGACAAGATCGAGTTGGGATTCTTGGGATCGAACGCCAGGAACTCGATCACCTTCTCCTGCGTGAAATCCGAAAACCGATCCAGGAAACCGCTGTGGTCGCCGGTCGTATAGATCAGCGGTGCCCATTGACTGCCGTGCCCCGCTCCCAGATCGAGCGTTAGAAACAAATTCACGTCAATGAAACGGGCCACGTTCTCGGCCCGCTCGACGTATCGGCTCATCCAAAACACCGAATCCGCCACTCGGCTCAACATTTCCGCCTACCTCCGACGCACCGCTGATGAAAAAAGCCTGTTTTCGCCGCCCAACGCGCCTGTCGTCTCACGCGTGTCCGTTTTTGATGACCCAGGTGTCCTTGCTCCCACCCCCTTGCGACGAATTGACCACCATCGAGCCCTTGACCAAGGCCACGCGGGTCAGGCCGCCGGGCAACACGTAAATGTCGTCGCCGTACAAGATGTACGGTCGCAGGTCGACGTGCCGGCCTTCCAGATGGTCGTCCACGATCGTCGGCACCCGCGATAGAGATAGCATCGGCTGGGCGATGTAATTCCGTGGATTGGCTTCGATCAATTCGCGACATTTTTCCAGCTCGGCCTTCGAAGCCCTCGGCCCCAGCACGATGCCGTATCCACCCGATTCGTTCGTCGGCTTGATCACCAGTTGGTCGAGATTGGCCAGCACGTGCTGGCAATCGGTCGGATCGCCGCAAATGAACGTCGGCACGTTGTCCAGCAGAATGTCTTCACCCAGGTAGTATTTGATGATCTGCGGCACGTAGGCGTACACCGCCTTATCGTCGGCGATGCCGGTCCCCGGCGCGTTGGCCAG
This sequence comes from Pirellulales bacterium, assembly GCA_035503215.1. Classification (GTDB taxonomy): domain Bacteria; phylum Planctomycetota; class Planctomycetia; order Pirellulales; family PALSA-1355; genus DATJTR01. The sequence continues at coordinate 4,607 of DATJTR010000465.1, read as the reverse complement.
AGCCACGTTGCCGGCTCGATAGGCGTCCATCAGCCCGGCCACCCCCAGCGTCGAGTCGGCGCGGAAGGTCTTTGGATCGAGAAAATCGTCGTCGATCCGCCGATAAATCACGTCGACCCGGCGTCGTCCCTTGGTCGTCTTCATGAAGACGTGCTGGTCTTCGACCACCAGGTCCGAGCCCTGTACCAGTTCCACCCCCATCTGTTGGGCCAGGAAGCAGTGCTCGAAATAGGCCGAGTTGTAAACGCCCGGCGTCAGCAGCACCACCGTCGGATTGGCCACGTCCTCCGGTGCGATGAACTGCAACATTTCCAAAAGTTGCTCGGGATAGTTTTCCACCGGCAAGATCGACATGCCGGCGAACATTTGCGGGAAAGTCCGCTTCATCACTTCCCGGTTTTCCAGCACGTACGACACGCCCGACGGGCAGCGCAGGTTGTCTTCCAACACGTAGAACTTGCCGTCGCTGTTTCGTACCAGGTCGGTGCCGGTGATGTGACACCAAATGCCGCGCGGTGGGTTCAGCCCGGCGCACGGCGTGAGAAAGCACTTTCCCGAACCGACCAGCCACTCCGGCACGACGCCGTCGCGGATGATCTTTTGCTCGTGATAGATGTCGTCGATGAACAGGTTCAGCGCCCGGATGCGCTGCTTCAATCCCTGCTCGACGCGGTTCCATTCGGCCAGTTCGATGATCCGCGGCAGAATGTCGAAGGGCCAGATCTTTTCGGTCCCGGCGGCATGGCCGTAGACGTTGAAAGTGATGCCCATGTTGAGCAGGGCCAGATCGGCCGCCTTCTGCCGCCGCTCCAATTCGCCCTCGGAGAGAGACTCTAGCCGCTGGGCCAGCAGCACGCTTCGCGGACGCGGCGTGCCATCGGCCTCGAACATTTCGTCGTAAAACGATTCCGTTTGATAGGTATCGAGCCGCATCTTGCCAGGGCCTGAGTGAGAGATCATTACCTAAGCCTCTGCTTCCGGGGCGAGCGGCTTTTCGGACCACCCCGCCGAAAGCAAAACAGCCGCCATTGTAACGGTTTCCGGAAAAAATACCGGCCGAGTCCGCCGACCCGTTTCCGGCAATTTCAGCGATTACCGCCGCGACGGACCTTCCTCGTGTCGACTGCCTATTCTCATAGCGGGCAGCGACCGTTTGTTGGGCAAAGGGTCTCGTCGCAGATGGGTTTCTGACGCCTCGTCGTCAGGTTGGCAACTCGCATGCCGGACGCCCGCCCGCGAATTGAGGCGAGCGACAGTCGGGCGGCCGGTCCACTGCTCCGCCGAACCAACCCCCCGGTCGATCTGCGCGGCGGCCCGCCGCTATTTGCCTTGGGCGGCCAGGCGTTCCATTTCGGCGATGGCGGCGTTCAGCCGCGCAAGGAGTTCTGTTGGTGCCAGCGGCAGTGCCTCGGCGGCGGCCCGGAAATACCAGAGAGTGCCCGTCTTGCCGCCACGAAAGTGGGTCCACAGCGTCTCGCCGAGCCGAGCGTGATCGGTAATCAACGAATGAGCGTTGTGCAATTTGTCTGCGGCGACGACCAATTGCACCGAGCGATCGGCCGTCCGCACGCTCGCCAGATGCGCCTCTTTCCGTTCGCGCCAGGGAGGCTTGGGCTGCAGATCGGTCTCGGTCGCTCCCTCGACGATCGCCGCCACGCGCTCGCCGAACCGAGCGGCAATTTGCTGGCGTGTCGGCTGACCGCCTTGGTCTTCGATCGCGTCGTGCAGCAAGGCGGCGATCGCTTCGTCTTCGTCGCCGCCATGCTCCAGCACTAGCGCCGCCACGGCTAGCAAATGGGCCACATAAGGCACTGGGCTCGCTTTGCGATGCTGCGACTGGTGCAAAGTGGCGGCCCAAGCCAGGGCTTCGGCAAACCGATTCGTCAGCGACACGGCCATGCTCAACCTTTCACGGTGTGCGGCTCAGCACTCGGGTTTGCCGCTATTTTCCGCCACCCTTCGCGGTCGCCGGCTGCCCGACCTTGGCCGCAGGTTTTGTAGAGGGTCCGGCGGGGATTTCCCTTCTGGGTTCCCCCGAATGAGTCCCGCATATCAAATGGGCCGAAGGGCGACCAGTGGGAGCCCTGAAAAACAGAGCTTTTGAGGTCGAACGCCGAGCCCATTCATTTGCCAGTCACCAATAATGTATACTCACCCCTCCGGTGATGCCGACCCAAATGGCCCGCACCGGCAAATCCTTTCGATCGGTGCTCTCACACCCGCCAGGCGGCGGCCGTTGGCCGGATTGGCTGCTTGCACGGGGTCCTCTCGACAAAACTCTTGTGCATGGCTCGCAAAACCAAGTGGATTGACGCCTCGGAGCCCGACGATCCGGTCGACGTGGTCGCTCGCCGTGCCCTGGAAAGCCGGCTCGACGCGGTGGAGCATTATCTTGCCCTGGCCGCGGACCGTGATCATACGCCCGAGGACATCCACCAACTGCGCGTTTCCACGCGGCGGGCGATGGCGGCGCTTGATATTTTCGCAGCCCTGCTGCCACCACGCCGCGCGCGGAAAATGAATAAGCGGCTGAAACGCATCCGCCGGGCCGCGGGCGACTCCCGCGATCTCGACGTGCTGGCCGCCCGCTTGAAGAAGAATCCCTTGGCCGACGATTCCGGCCGCCGGGCCAAGCTCCAGAAGCTCATCGCGCACCTCCGCAGCGCGGCTCAGCCGGCGATTGAAAAGATTCACAAGCACCTCGACGAGCGTGACCGGTTCTCCCGCCGCGCTGCGGCGCTTGTTTCCCGGGTACGGTTGCGGGCGGTCGACGGCTCGGCCGAGCTGCACACGTTTAGCGCGGCGGCTCGCCAGTGCTTACAACCGGTGATTGAGCGGTTCTTTGCCGCAGCCGCGGCCGATCTCAGCCAGCCCGAAGCGCTGCACGCCCTGCGGATTTCCGGGAAACAGGTCCGTTACGCGATCGAGATCTTCGCCGGCGCCTTTCAACCTGAGATCCGCGAAGAGATTTATCCTTTGGTCGAGCAAATGCAGGAAAAGCTGGGCAAGGTCATCGACCATGTCACTGCCGCCCGCCTTTACGGCGAGTGGCTCACCGGGGTCGACGATGCCGAAATCGCCGAATACCTGAGAACGTTGGCGGCCAGCGAACAAGCGGCGGTGGAACTGGCACGGCACGATTTTCTCACCTGGTGGACCGCCGATCGCGCTGCCGACCTGCAACGCCGCTTCGACGAGCAATTCGCCTCCCAGCGCTACGAGCAATCGGCCTGATCGCAGGAAAGGCGATCCGCGAGTCGCGTCGCGTCACATCCCCGTCACCGCGCACGGTGGCATCGGGCAAAAGCCAGTTCGATCGCAAGAATCGGAGTGCTGTCAAACGCCTCTGGCGCTATGCTGCACGGAGCGGAGATTTCTCCCGCAGCGATTTGGCCCCAGCCGGGCCGGCACTTTCCTTAGGCAGCATCGACCATGACCGCTTCCACCATGACCGCATCGATCTACACCGAACCAGCCATCGTTTCCCGGCGCAAGCGCTCGTTCTCCACCGCCGATGTCCGCTGGCAGGCGGTCGAGCGTCGCGACCCGGCTGCCGACGGCGTCTTTTATTGCGCCGTCCGCACCACGGGCATCTATTGCCGGCCCTCCTGTGCGTCGCGCCGGCCGCGACGTGCGAACGTGGTTTTCTTTGCGACCTGGGCCGAAGCCGAGCGGGCTGGCTTTCGTGCCTGTCGCCGCTGCCATCCCAAGCGCCCGGCGGGCGCGGATCCGCACGCGCCTCTCGTCGCCCGCGCGTGCCGGCAGATCGAGCAGGCCGAAAAAACTCCGAGTCTCGGCGAACTGGCAGCCGCAGCAGGACTCAGCCCCTGGCATTTCCAGCGGGTCTTCAAGCGCGTCACCGGCATCAGCCCCAAGGCCTACGCCGCCCAATGGCAGGCCGAGCGGGTTCGTGCTCAGCTCGCTCCGGCACGCTCAGCCACGCGGGCGATCCTGGCGGCCGGCTTCGGTTCGACCGGAAGTTTCTATCAAAAATCACGCCAACTGTTGGGCATGTCCCCCCAGGCGTTTCGGCAAGGAGGCGCCGGCACTGAGATCCACTTCGCCATCGGCAAAAGTTCACTCGGCTCGGTCCTCGTGGCGGCAACCGATCGGGGCGTGTGTGCCGTTCAATTGGGGGATGATCGCGCCGCTCTGGTTCGTGCGCTTCGGGCCCGATTTCCCCGGGCTGATGTTCGGCCCGCTGACGCGGCGTTTCAAAAAACGCTCTCGACCGTCATCCGCCTGGTTGAAACGCCCGGGCAAGTGGTCGAGCTGCCGCTCGATGTCCGCGGCACCGCCTTTCAGCGCCGCGTCTGGCAGGCGTTGTGCCGCATTCCGGTCGGCAAAACCATGACCTACGCCGAGCTGGCCGCCGCCTTGGGCCAACCGACGGCGCAGCGCGCCGTGGCCCAAGCTTGCGGCGCCAACCCCGTGGCCGTCGTCATCCCGTGCCATCGCGTGGTTCGCAGCGATGGCGGCCTGGGGGGCTATCGCTGGGGAGTCGAGCGCAAGGACGAACTTCTGCGCCGCGAGCAAGCGCCGCAACGCCGCCGCCCAACGAACAAGTGACCTACTGCCCCGGCCCACGGCCGTGGCGGAGGAACGCT
>DATJTR010000464.1:0-7249 GCA_035503215.1 Pirellulales bacterium | reverse complement strand
GGCGGTGTAGTAACTGCCGGCTTTCACCGTGCCGCTTGCGCCTAAAGTGCAAATCGTGCTGGTGCTCGTCGGCATCGGCGCGCCGGTCGTGCCAGCCGAATAAACGGAAGTCCACATTTTGATTTCCGAGGCCATCAGCGTGCTCGTCAAACCGTCGGTGAAGACGCGCGGACCGTAATTGCCGTTCACATTGAACGAGCCTTGCGAGTTCTGAGCGCCAGTCGGATCGTAGACCAGCCAGGGTCCGTGGTTGACCGCGTAGTTCGTAGGCCAAGAGTTTTTACTGCCGTCTGAGTTGTATTTACCCTGGTTATTGATTTCAGAGGGGCAAACGAAAGAGGGAATCTGGGCAAACATGAGTGGCGTGCCGTCCGGGAGCGTTTGATCTTCGGTGCTGGCGGCAATCGTCGTACTGCCGCTGGCCTGCGCGGCTTGCGATTCCCCCTGCAGATCGGCCGTGCTTTGGATCGTCAGAAAGGCGGCCAATCCACCTTCTTCCACAAACGGCAAGACGCGCATCCACGTTGAAACGCTACCGCCGGTGATTCCAACGACCCGGCCCCACTGCATGCTCGGAGGATACACCTTGTGAACGTTCTCGAAGTTGTGAACCGCCAGCGCACATTGCTTGAGGTTGTTCGAGCATTGTCCGCGGCGAGCAGCCTCCCGGGCTTGTTGCACGGCAGGCAGAAGGATGGCCACAAGGACGCCAATGATCGCGATCACGACCAGCAGTTCGACCAAGGTGAAACCATTCTTTTGGCGGAGGTTCATCGAAACTTTCCTTGAGTATTGGGGCATTTGCGGCGGGTGGGAGGACGTTCGCGAGAGATACTGAGACTCAGTATCATGTTTAGCCAGATTGTACCCCCATGATCCCCCCTGTCAACAAGGGCGTTCGAAGAAAAATCAGCACCCTGGGCCGCGCAGGAGTCCTGGTTTTCTCCTCCTGCGGGGCTACTCGACCAAAGTGATGGAGGGCAGAGCCTGTTGAAAGCGGAAATGCGTAAACCCAATTGACGCCGAAGCGTGCCGCCGGTCGGCGGGTCTGGCTCGGGCGGTCCGCGGCTTGAAAAAGGGAATTTGGCCGGCAATCATGATGTGGTACACCGTCGGTCTTTCCCTTTGCCGGACAGGCGATTCGACGGAAGCCGATCCCTCCGCATTGCGTTCCCGCCACCAAGTTTCTCGCAACTCCTGGACATAGCGATGCACCGACTTTCCATTTTCATCGCCGCGGCCTTGGCTGGGCTCACCTTGGCGACCAATGCACTCGCGGGAGATACGTGGCCGCAATTCCGCGGTCCCACGGCCGATGGCCATAGCGACGCTATGCACTTGCCGGTGACTTGGAGCGAAACGGAAAACGTAACTTGGAAAGTGCCGGTGCACGATCGCGGCTGGTCGTCGCCGCTCATCTGGCAGAATCAGATTTGGCTGACCAGCGCCACGGTCGACGGACACCAGATGTACGCGATCTGCCTCGATCGCCAGACCGGGGCGACGATTCACGACGTCAAGGTATTCGACACCGAGAATCTCGACCACATTTCGGTGCTCAACAGCTACGCGTCTCCCACGGGGGCGATCGAGGATGGTCGTGTCTACGTTCACTACGGAACCTACGGGACCGCCTGCCTCGACACCGCGACAGGCAAGAAGTTGTGGGAACGCCGCGACCTGAAGTGCGATCATCACGAGGGGGCCGGTTCGTCGATGATGTTGTTCGGCAACCTGCTGATCTTTCACGTCGATGGCCGCGACGTGCAGTATGTAATCGCCTTGGACAAAGGGACCGGCGAGAACGTCTGGAAGCGTGATCGTTCGGTCGATTTCAGTGCGGTTCACATGAACGAGCGCAAGGCTTTTTGCACTCCCATCGTGATCAAGAATGGCGACGAATTGCAGCTCGTCAGCCCGGGCGCAAAAGGAATCATCAGCTACAACCCCGCCACCGGCGAGGAGCTGTGGAAGGTTCGCTACAACGGTTGGTCGATGGCACCGCGGCCGCTCTACGGACACGGCATGATTTTTTTCATCGACGATTACGAACGGCCAAACCTGCTGGCCGTGCGACCCGACGGCCACGGGGACGTGACCGATTCGCACGTCACCTGGCGGATGAGCAAAGGCATTTCCAATCGGCCCTCGCTGATTCTGCTCGGCGACCTGCTGTACATGGTGAATTCGGAAGGGGTCGCGGTCTGCGTCGACGCGAAATTGGGCGATCCGCCGGTATGGAAGCACCGCCTTGGCGGGAATTTCTCCGCTTCTCCCATCGAAGCCGCTGGCCGCATTTACTTCTTCGATGAAGGTTCGACCACGACGGTCATCGAGGCTGGCCGCGAATTCAAGCAACTCGCGGTGAACAAGCTGGCTGAAGAACCTTTGTTCGCCAGCCCCGCGGTCGCCGGCGAAGCCCTGTTCGTGCGGACCGAGGGGCATCTCTACCGGATCGAGCAGAAGAATTAAGCCGGGCCGGCATCCCATCGGCGGTTGTCCGCAGGTTGGATTTGCCGCTGGGGGGGTTACAAAAACCCTTGCTGCACTTCGGCAGGCGCGGGGCCGTAGCTGGCCGGTTCCATCGAGCAAGTCGCACGCCCCTGGCTCAAGCCGCGCATGGCGCTTGAATAGCCGAATAGATTGGCCAGCGGGGCCTCGGCTTCGATCACCGTGTTTCGGCCGCGAACCTGCGTGTGCGTGATAAGCCCACGGCGCTGCTGCAAATCGCTGATGAAGTCGCCCAGATTCTCCTCCGGCACCGTGATCTCGAGCTTCATGATCGGTTCCAACAGCACGATGCCGGCTTCGTCCAAGGCGCGGTTCAACGCGTCGGAGGCGGCGTAGCGGAAAGCGATCTCGCTCGATTCGGTCTCATGCACCTCGCCGCCGAGGACCGTGAACTTGACGTTGATCAGCGGGCAGCCGAGCGACCCGTTGTGCCGCTCGCCGGCCACATCCAGTACGGCTTGCAGATATTCCGGCGGCAATTGGCATTGCGGCCCAACGATGACTAGCGGAATGGTCGCCTGGGCATGCGGTTCGGCTTTGATCCGCACTTTGGCGAACATCGCCTGGCCGGCCTGCTGACGATGGCAGGTGCCGGTGACCTCGGCCGCATGGGCGACCGTCTCTCGATAGCTCACTCGCGGCTTGTGCACGCGCACGTTCAAATTGAAGTCGCGCAAAAGCCAATGCTTGATGACTTCGAGGTGCAATTCGCCCATGCCGGAGATCAGCGTCTGGCCGGTTTCCTCACTCTCGGTCGCGCGAAAGGTCGGATCGCGGCGTTTCATCATTTCGAGCGCGTCGGCCAGCTTCTTGCGCTCGGTTGAACTTTCCGGCTCGATCGCCATGGAGATGACCGTTTCGGGAAAGGCGATCGTTTCCAGCACGACCGGATGGGCCGGATCCGACAGCGTGTCGCCGGTGATCGTGTGCCGGAGGCCGATCACGCCCACGATGTCGCCTGCCGTGGCCGACGGAACCTGTTCACGGCGATCGGCCTGAATGTGCCAAAGCTGCGGCACATTCTCCTTCTTGTCCTTGCCGGCGTTCAGGACGCGGGTGCCGGCCTCGAGCGTGCCGGAATAGATCCGCACATAGTGCAGGTCGCCGTGCTTGTCGGCATCGATTTTGAAAACCAGTCCGCAGAACGGCTCATCGGGATCGGGCGGTCGCTTTTCCGGAGCGTTCTTGTGCTTGGGATTGATCCCTTCCACCGGCGGCACATCGGCCGGACTGGGCAGGTAATAGGTCACCGCGTCGAGCAGCGGCTGGATGCCGATGTAGTCGAGCGCCGAGCCGCACAGCACCGGCACGATGAAGCGGTGCAGCGTCGCCTCGCGGAGCACGCGGCGAACGAGTTCCACCGGCACGTCGGCCTCTTCCAAGACCAGCTCGGCCAGGTCGTTCGAGTAGTTGAACAGCTTGCCGAGCATTTCCTCGCGCCACAGCGCGGCCATGTCGGCCACGTCGGCCGGCAGCGGACTGCGCTGGACGTCGGACCCCTGGCTCGCACCCTCGAACGTGAGCAACTCCATCGTCACCAGGTCGACAACGCCACGAAAGGCGTCGGCCATGTGCGGCGGTCCCTGGCCGACCGGAATCTGCACCGCAACGGGATTGGAAGCCAGCCGCTCGCGGATTTCCTGAAAGGTGCCTTCGAAATCGGCTCCTTCGCGGTCGAGCTTGTTGATGAACGCCAATCGCGGCACGCCGTATTTGTCGGCCTGGCGCCACACGGTCTCGCTTTGCGCCTCGACCCCTTCGCGGGCACTGAACACCACCACTCCGCCGTCCAGCACCCGCAGGCTGCGCTCGACTTCAGCCGTAAAGTCGACGTGACCTGGGGTATCGATCAGGTTGACGACGCAGTCGTTCCAAGTGAACGTGACGCAAGCGGCGCGAATCGTGATGCCGCGCTGCTGCTCTTCGGGATCGAAGTCGGTGACGGTCGTTCCCTTGTCGACGTCGCCCATCTTGTGGCTGGCGCCCGAATAGAACAACATCCGCTCGGTGACCGTGGTCTTGCCGGCATCGATGTGGGCGATGATGCCGATGTTGCGGATCTGGGTGATTTTGCGCGTGGCCATAACGGCAAATGGGAAACCAAGCGGGAACAAATTGCAAGACCAGGCAGCGGCCAGCCGCCGCACGAGCAGCCAGCGCGCGAAAACGCCGCACGGAATCCAGCGGGGACCTCCGGCGGCGATGTGCGATCGGGCGGACTTACCAGGCGAAGTGGGCGAAAGCCTTGTTGGCATCAGCCATGCGGTGGACATTTTCACGCCGGGACATCGCCGTTCCTTCACGATTGTAGGCGGCGACCAACTCGTCGGCCAGTTTCTCGTGCGTCGCACGACCCTTCCGCTCGCGGACGGCCATCAGAATCCAGCGAATCGCCAACGACTGCTGCCGCGGGCGGTTGACTTGCATCGGCACCTGATAGGCCGCACCGCCGACCCGCTTCGAGCGGACTTCGATCGACGGCTTGACGTTTTCCACCGCTTGGGTGAAGACCTCGATCGGCTCGACGTCGTTGACCTTCTTCTTCACGATGTCCAGCGCGTCGTAAAACACCTTTTGGGCCGTGCTCTTCTTGCCGTCGTACATCAGGCAATTGATGAACTTGCTGGCCAGCGGCGAATCATGCCGCGGGTCGGTCCCCAAATGCTTGCGGCTGGCGGTAATCCTACCCATCGACAGAAACTCCCAGACTCAAAAAAAGGTCGGCCGGAAACAGGCAGCCGGGATTACGACTTCTTGGCACCGTACAAACTGCGCGACTGCTTGCGACCGTCGACGCCCAGCGTATCGAGCGCTCCACGAACAATGTGATAACGCACGCCCGGCAAGTCTCGCACACGCCCGCCGCGAACCAGCACGATCGAGTGCTCCTGCAAGCTGTGTCCTTCGCCGGGGATGTAAACGGTCACTTCCTTGCCGTTGGAAAGCCGGACGCGAGCGATCTTTCGCAGCGCGGAGTTCGGCTTCTTGGGGGTCATGGTCTTGACCTGCAAGCAAACGCCGCGGCGCTGCGGACAGCTCTCCAACACCGGAGATTTGCTGAACTTGCGCGGCGGCCGCCGGGGCTTGCGGATGAGTTGGTTGATGGTAGGCATCGGGCCCGATTTCGCTTGGTAGCCGGGGAAAAACAAAAACGCGGAAAACAAGACCGCGCAACTGAGGAATCCGTTAATTTAGCGAACTGCCCGGTGCCGTCAAGGCATGAAAAGCTGGCTGAATACCGCGATTCGCTCCCTACCGGCTGCCGTCCTCCCGCCCCCTTGGCGGAGATCTCCCCAGCATCCTTAAGGGCCCGCTAGCAAGGCGTTGTGACGTTGCACGTCAGCGGCCAGCCGCGGTACGATCCGCGACCTCAAAACCGCTGGGGGGATGGCCAAGGGGATCACGTCAATGCGCAGAACCTGCTTTGGACTGTTGTTCTTGGCCGGGCTGTCGGGCTGCGCTGCGCCCGATTCGGAGTCTTCGGGCTTTATGGGAAACTATGGCGGGTTCCCTTGGCCATCGCTGTTGAAGAAGAACGCCCAGCGAAACAGCGACGAAGAATTCCTGCAGCCGCAATACAACGGCTCCGGTCGCTTCTCTCAATCGTCGTCTTCATCGTTCGGCACGGTTACGCCCAACGAATTCCGGAGCACGAATTCGCCGCCAGATGGCGAATCGACGAGCGGCACGGCGGGCGAGGGCGAAGCGACTGGCGGCGCTGCCGCTAGAGAAACCGCTGGCGATGCCATGATTACGAAGTAAGCCTCCGGAGCGAAGGCGGCCGGAACCGACGCCAATCGTGCCGGCCAGCAGCGGACCAGGGGGTAGTCGACGGCTCGGCGGCCTTATTCTTGGCCCTCTCGTCTAATCGGTCATGGTGTTGGACGAATCGCTGCTTGGAGGCAAGCGAGGGTCAGCTTCGGTCGTTAGATCTCGGTCTTTTCCGCCGGTCGTGCGCCGTCGGCTGGGCCTTTTTCCGTTGTGTTCCGTCGCGGGCCGTGCTGATAGTTCACGCCTTGCAACAGCCACTGGTCGCCCTCAGGGACAACAATGAATCGCATCAAGCACTCCCCGTGTTCGCAGTTCAGCCGGTATGTCAACGTAACCGAGCTTCCTGCAGTGCTGACCGTGGCATTGCTCCCTTCGCACCTCCAGCTTTCGACCTTACCGCGTCCTTCGACAATCGCGTTCCAAATGCCTTCGATATCCTCTTGACTGGCGGCGGCTCTGCAAGACGTGGAACAGCGGCCGTAGGCGGCCGCCTTGTCGCCGGCCCGTAATTCCGTCAGAAATCGTTCGGCGGTCTCTTGGGACGGTTGGATTCCTGCAAACATGTTGCAACCTGATTGCAACAGCAGCGGGACAAGCAGTAGGAAGGTTTTGCGAAGCTGCGACGAGAACGGCGTGATCCTAAACTTGTTCATGTGCCTTGCCCGCAGAAAAAACCCAGCTCGTGACCCGGCGGTTTACGACCACGGTCACTTCTCGGCCGATCGGTCTGCGACCGCTTCCACGGCCAACCGGAACAAATCGCCGATGTTGACATGGTGCTCGTCCGCGCCCTCGTCGCCCACCTGGCGAATGACGATCAGGTCGAGGCTGGGGACGACCAGCATGTCGTTGTCGAACTTGCCCAGCGAAGCAAAGGCATCGGCCGGCACGCCCGGCCATTTGCCGGCGGTGTTGTTCCACCACAGATAGCCGTAGCTCTTTTCCAGTGGTTGCGAAGGGCCCGTGG
>DATJTR010000463.1:0-6215 GCA_035503215.1 Pirellulales bacterium | reverse complement strand
CTGCAAGGTCAGGAACTGGTCAGCACAGTCCAAATGCTGCTGAGGGAAATGGCGGCCGCAAAGCACTGAATCGGCCCCGGGGCAATTCCCGATCGCTCGAGTCGGCTCGGCGCACTGGTGTTTCGAGTCGATCGACTACTGCCAGCCTGCTCGCAGGTCCTCGGGCGATTGCCCGGCGGCCCGCAGGGTGCGCAGAGAGACCGCGCCGGAGCGCTTGGCCAAACGGCGACCGGCCGCATCGCGCACCAAGGGACAGTGGAAGAACTGGGGCGGCTCCCAAGCCAGCGCGCGATAGAGCAACAATTGTCGCGCGGTGGAAGTCAGCAAATCCTCGCCGCGCACCACTTCGCTGATCTGCATGGCGTGATCGTCGGCGACCACTGCCAGCTCGTAGCTCGGAAAACCGTCGCGACGCCAGACCAAAAAATCGCCAAAATCAACGCCCGACACGCGGCAGATCTCGCCCATCCGCTGATCGACAAAGCGAATCGCGTCGCCGTCGGGCACGCGAAAGCGCCAATTGACCTGGCCGGGATCGGACCACTCCTCTGGCCCAGGCATTGCCGCGGGGCGCAGGCTGGCGGGAAAAATCGGTTCGCGCTCCTCTGCCTGCGCGCCGTCGCCTGCCGCCGGATCAGCGTCACCCATCGTTGGCTCTGGCCCGTCGTGCGGAGCCAGCAGGGCCAGATCGACGTCCTTGCGTGAATGCGGGCTGGGATAGATCACTCCGGCCGCGTACAGTTGCTGCCAAATCTCACGGTAGTACGCCAATCGCTGGCTTTGCGTGTACGGCCCATAGGCTCCGCCGAGGTCGGGCCCTTCCTGCCACTCGAGACCAAGCCAGCTCAGATCGTCGAAGACGGCTGTGGTGAATTCCGGCCGGCAGCGGTCGGGGTCGAGGTCCTCGATTCTCAGGAGCAGCGTGCCGCCGGCCGCGCGGGCTCGCTCGTAAGCGGTCCAGAAGGTGCAAGCATGGCCGACGTGCAACAGCCCGGTCGGCGTGGGAGCGAGTCGGCCGCGATATCGGCTCAATTCAGCCACGGGACGCGATGCCGTATCAATGAACTCGGCTGAGCCTAAGCCAGGACGTCATTCACGACGTTGCCATACAGATCGGTCAAGCGATAATCGCGACCGCCATGCCGATAGGTCAGCTTCTCGTGGTTGATGCCCATCAGGTGCAGGATCGTGGCGTGGAAGTCGTGAACGTGGACCGGCTTCTCGACGGCCCGCACGCCATGTTCATCGGTCGCGCCGTGAACGTACCCCTGTTTGACCCCCGCGCCGGCCAGCCAAGACGAGAAAGCCCAAGGGTGATGCTCGCGCCCGGGTGCATCGGCCGTATTGTTAAAGGGAGTGCGACCGAATTCGGTGGTCCAGACGACGAGCACGTCGTCCATCATTCCGCGGCGCTTGAGATCCTCGAGCAAGCCGGCAATCGGTTGATCGACCTGCAAAGCCAGCCGGCCGTGGTCGGCCATGTTGGCGTGCGAATCCCAGTTGTTGCTGGAGCCGGTGTGAATCAACTCGACGAAGCGGACACCCCGCTCGACCAGCCGGCGAGCGGCCAGGCATTGCCAGCCAAAGCTCTCATTCTCGCCCCGTTTCAGTCCATAGAGAGACAGAGTTTCGTCGGTTTCCGCGGTGAAGTCGAGCGCCGCGGGCATTTCGGTTTGCATGCCGTGGGCGGTTTCGAAGGCCTTGATCCGCGCGGCCAGTTGCGGATCGTCTTGGCGCGTGGCGCGATGAGCCTCGTTCACGCTGCGCAGCGCTTGCAATTCCAGTTCTTGACGCGCTTCCGTGGGTACGCGACGCGTCAAATTGGCCACGGGCTCCGAACCTGGCATCACCCGCGTGCCTTGATGCGCACCTGGCAGGAAATCGGACGCCCAGACTTGCGTTCCGGCGTAAGGCATCTGCGGAGCCAAGACGAGGAACGAGGGCAGATTCTGATTCGTGGTGCCCAGCCCGTAACTCAGCCAGGAGCCGATGCTGGGGCGGGCGAAGGCGAACGAACCGGTGTGCATGCCGAGGGTGGCGTTGTAATGGTTCGAGTGGCTGGTGTGCATCGAGCGGATCAGCGAGATGTCGTCCACGTGGTTCGCGATGTGAGGGAACATATCGCTGACCTCGGTGCCGCTTCCGCCGCGCGGCGAGAACTTCCAATCGGGACGCTTCAAGAAAATCTTCTCGTAACCGGGCCGGTTTTTGATCTCCGGATGATCGAGCGTGATTTGTTGGCCGTGATCGGCGAAGAGTTGCGGCTTGGGATCGAACGAATCGATGTGCGACACGCCGCCGCTCATGAACAGAAAGATCACCGACTTGGCCTTGGCCGGAAAATGGGGCTGTTTCGGGGCGAGCGGATTGGCCTCGTCTCCCCCGCCCACCGACAGACCATCGGCCGCCAACAGCTCGCTGAGCAAGCCGGGCATCAACAGCGAACCGGCCACGGCCGATTGGACGAATTGTCGACGCGTGCCGCAATTGCACTGATGGCTCATGATCTTATTCCACGTACAGAAACTGATTGCTCGAAAGCAAGACGCGCGAACAGGCACTCCAGGCGGCCAGCGGCTGGTCGGCTGGCGGGGTATCGGAAATCGCCGCGGTGTACTTCGCGAGGAAACCCAGCATGGCGTCGCGCTCGCCGCTGGCTGGGGCGCGTTGCAGAACGATGCGGAACAGCTCTTCCACTCGAGCGTTGTCGTCCGGCTGGTTCAAAGCGCGCCGCGCAACCTTTTCGGCCTGAGCATGGAAGAACGGATCGTTCATGAAATAGAGCGATTGAGTCGGGACGGTAGTGACCTGGCGCTCCGGCGTTGAGGCATTCGGATCTGCCCCGTCGAACAAGCTCATGAACGGCGGCCGGCGATTGCGCAGCGTCAGTTGATACACCGTGCGCTTGTCCGTTTCCGCGACGCCGGCAAACGGGACGTGCTGCGAATACGACCACCCCGAACTCGGTGGAATCGCGTGCGGGCCGCCGGGCGTGAGGTCGATCTGCCCGCTGGCGACGAGCAGGCTGTCGCGCAGCTCCTCGGCGCTCAGGCGACGGCGATCGAAACGCCAATGGAGATTGTTGTTCGGATCGGTGGCGATGATCTTGTCGTGGTCGCCGGCGGCTGGGCTGCCGCTAGATCGTCGATAAGCCGCCGAGAGCATCACGAGGCGGTGGATTGATTTGACGCTCCACCCCCGCTCAATGAATTGTCCGGCCAGCCAATCGAGCAGCTCGGGATGCGTGGGCCGCTGGCCGCGCGTCCCAAAATCATTGGGAGACTGCACCAGTCCCTTGCCGAAATGGTGCTGCCAAATCCGGTTCACCATCACTCGGGCGACCAGCGGATTGGCCGGATCCGACAGCCACTCGGCAAGTTGCAGGCGTCCGCTGCCCGCGCCGGCGGGGACCGGTTGACCACCGAACAGTTCCAGCCAGCGGCGAGGCACCTCGTCACCCAATTTTTCGGGATCGCCGCGGAGGTGCTGCCGTGCGTTGGCAATGGTGCCCTCGGTCACGCCGTAAGCCATTTCGCGCGGCGGGGCGTGGGCTTCGAGGTCGGTCTTACGAGCGGACAATTCGGTTCGTTGCGTGCCGGCGGTGGCAAGCTGCTGCAATGCCGACGAAAGCTCGCCGTTGATGATGCTGATCGTCCAGCCAACTCCGTCGGGCCCGCCAGGATGGGCGTCGACGATCCGGCCACTGCAAGAGACCTGACCGTCAATCGGGCTGACCCAGGCCAGCGCGACCGGTCCGTCGAGCGCCGGATGAACCAAGACCGATCCGGCTGGAAGCATCGTCCACACGGCAATGGCTTCGCTGGTCGAATTGACAAGCACCGCGGGATTTTCACCGTTCCGCCAGGCGTGCAGACCCGGTTTGCCGGACGCATCGCGCACCGTCTCGGATAGCAGGCTCGGGCCGCCGCGTCCGTCGAGGAATAGCCACACGGCCGAATTGCCCAAACGATCGGCATGCGGATTGGCTGCCAGAAAATCGGCGGTTACGTCTTGCGTCAAGTTCCATTGCCGGCCGGCACCACCGATTTCTGTGAACGTCCATTCGATCAGCGTGGTGTCGGCTCCGTGGCTGGCCTGCGGATCAACCGTCAGTTGGATCATCTGTCCGGCCTTGACGCTGATCGACTGCAGCGGCTGGCCCGGTACATCCTGAAAGACTTGCGAACCGCCGTCGGGAATCACGCCGCTGGCCAACGTTTGCGACGAGCCAGTCGCCGCGGCGCTTTTGAAGGCGCTCGACTGCGTCGCCATCGAGTCGGACATCTTTTTCAGCTCGGCGTTGACGTCGGCCAGCGACTTGTCGTACGAGACAACCGTCTTTTCCCATTCGGCGGGTGGAAGCATGGGCACGAGGTCGCGCTGCTGCTGCTTGAATTCGCAACCGGGGAAGGCAAACCGTGTGCTGTTCAGAATGCCATACAGAGCGTAATAGTCTTTCGACGAGATCGGATCGTACTTGTGGTCGTGGCAGCGGGCACAAGCAATCGAAAGCCCCAAAAAGGCCCGGCCCGTCGTATCGATCGTGTCTTCGAACGTCAGATGCATGTGCTTGTCGATGTCGTGGTCGAAGCGACGCGCAATGGCCAAATAGCCGGTCGAGACGACGCCAGCCGCGTATTGCTCGGCCGTGTCATGGGCGTGCAACAGATCGCCCGCGATTTGCTCGCGCACGAAGACGTCGTACGGCAGATCGCGATTGAAGGCCTCGATCACCCAGTTGCGGTAGCGCCAAGCTTGCGGAATCGGGTGATCGGTGTTTTCACCCGCCGTGTCGGCAAATCGCACGAGATCCAGCCAGTGTCGTCCCCAGCGTTCGCCGTAGTGGGGCGAATCGAGCAAGCGATCGATCAGGGTCTCGTACGCCCGGGGGGACGAATCGGCCAAAAACTGGTCCACTTCCTGCTGCGTCGGCGGCAGGCCGGTCAGGTCGTAAGTAGCGCGGCGAATGAGAGTTTGGCGATCGGCTTCGGGTGATGCGGTGAGGCCTTCGGCTTGGAGTCGAGCCTGGATGAAGTTGTCGATCTCGTTGCAGACTGCGACGGTGTCACTGGCGGTCGGCACGGCAACCTGCCCGACCGGCTGGAAGGACCACCATTCGCGCAACTCCTTTTCGGTGAGCCCGCCACGCCGGGATTCATTGATGCGGGGATCGGGAGCGCCGCGCTGGACCCATTCGGTGAGCAAGGCAATTTCGGCATCGGGCAGCTTGCCACCGCCGTCCTGGGGAGGCATTTGCGGTCCGTCGTCGCTGTAGCGAATCGCCTCGATCAGGAGGCTTTCAGCGACATTGCCGGGCACGATCGCGGGGCCGGAGTCGCCCCCCTTCTTCCAACCCATTTGCGAATCGAGCGAGAGGCCGCCGTGTGTTTTGCCTTTGGCGGTGGAGTGACAGGTTTCGCAACGATTGGCCAGAATGGGCCGGATTCGCTTCTCGAAGAACTCGACGTCGTCCTCGGCCCGTCCGATCGACGGCCAACTGCCGAGCAGCACGACGATGCCAAGAGCGACCGCTCGTAAACGGCGGTCAACATTTGCCGTCGAGTTCAACATTCCACACCCTGTTTGGCAATTCGTGTGCGGAGGCGTGCGCCCGTGTGCAGCGCGAAGACCCTAACGATTTGCAGAACAAAACGGTGGCTGGACGCAAACGCGGGGAGCAGGCGGGCAAACTCAGGCAGGCCTTGCAGAGCGGCTCGTCAATCTCCTGGAAAGACCACCGGTGCTGCAAAGTCGGTTTCATAGGGGATGGCCGCCGGCGCATCTTCTCCGCGGCGGACCCAGGGACGCAGGCGACACCGGGCACGCATTATTCTCACCCAGAAATTGGAATCAGTCAACTAGATTTTCGCGCTTTCCGTCGCATCGTCGTCCACGGGAAAAGACAACAGTCAATCTGCCGACCGCAAAGCCTCGTTTCTCGGTATTCCTTAACGCGAAGAATTGCATCGCACGGCGCGACCCTTGCCGCTGTCTGTAGATTTGCGACGGCGGCGCGGCCGTTACTAGAATGGCGCGGCAGGCGCGATCCTGAAAGACCGGTCCCCCTGCTCGCGGCTGGCGGTTCGGACGCGAATTGCCGCGGACCAACATTTCTTGTCTATCCTGGCTCCGCAGCGGTCAAACCTAGGGATGGCTTGTGCGCTTGGCGCCTATTATCGCAGCTTGCCTGCTCGGTTGGCTCTGTTGCACTGCGC
>DATJTR010000462.1:0-6961 GCA_035503215.1 Pirellulales bacterium | reverse complement strand
CGGGCGGATTCGGCCCCAGTGAAGGCGCCCCGTTCGTGGCCGAACAGCTCGCTTTCCATCAAGTGGGATGACAAGGCCGGGCAGTTCAAACTGACCAAAGGCGATTCGCGGCGTTCGCTGGCGCTGTGCAGCCAACGGGCGACCAGCTCTTTGCCCGTGCCGCTCTCGCCCGTGATCAGGACCGTTTCGCGCGTCGGGGCAACCTGGGCGATTCGTGCACGGAGCGATTCCATCACCCGGCTCGAACCGATCATGGCCGTGGGCTGACCGCCGGCACTTCGTACCGGCGAGCGCTGGTCGAGAGCGTGACCGTGTGCAAGCGCGCGAGCGACGAGCCGCTCGAGCCGGTCGGCATCAAACGGTTTTTCGATGTAATCGAACGCGCCGTACCGCATTGCCTCGACCGCGGAAGCGACCGTGGCGTGCGCGGTGACCATGAGAATCTGCGCTCCGTGCGGTCGCTGCCGCAGGGCGCGAATGAAATCCAAGCCACTCATGCCCGGCATCCGCAGATCGGTGATCACCACGTCGTAGCTTTCGGCGGCCAGACGGTCGAGCGCCTCGGGGGCCGCGCGGCAAGCATCGGCCTGATAGCCGGCGTGCCGCAAGGTTTCGATCATCGAATCGCGCGCGGGCGCATGATCGTCGACGACGAGCACGCGGCCGCCGGAGATGGCCGGAGAAGGTGACGTGAGATGCTTGGTTTTCATGCAGCCGCCTTTAGACTGGGCCGAGGAAGTCGCAACGTGAACACGGCTCCCCCTTCGGGGCAATTGCCGGCGACGATTTCGCCGCCGTGGACTTCGGCGATACGGTAGACGATCGCCAGCCCCAAGCCGGTGCCATTGCTCTTGGTCGTGTAGAACGGTTCGAACGCCCGGCGACGAGCTTCGTCGGAGAGGCCCGGTCCGGTGTCGCAAATCTCGATCTCGCAGCCGTGACGGCCGGCACAAGCCGAGATGCACAGTTCGCCGCCGTCGGGCATCGCGTCGATGGCGTTGAGCGCCAAATTGAGAATCGCGCGGCGCAGCATGCCATAGTCGGCCATGATTCCGAGCGAGCGAGGAATGTCGGTGCGGATTGAAATGTGTCCAGCCGACAATTGCGGCGCCAGCGTTCCCAGCACGTCGTCGGCCAGCTTGTCGAGCGTGAAGCTGCGGAGTTGCGGATTGTTTTCCGAGGTGAAATTCAGCAAATCGTTGACGGTGGCGTCCATGGCGATACATCCCCCTGCTACTTTGTCCAGAATGTCCAAGCTGCCGGAATCGTCCGACAACCGTCGGCGCAACAAACTCAAATACAGCGTGACCGGCACCAGGTTGTTGCGAACCTCGTGCGCGATGTGCGAGGCCATCTGGCCCAGGTCGGCCAGGCGGTTTTTGCGGGCCAGCTCTCGATTCTTGACCTCCAGTTCGTCGGTCAGGCGGCGTACCTCCGAGCGGAGCGCTTCGTGTGTTTCTTGCAGCCGAACCGTGGCCGTGTTCCAGGCAGCCAACACAGTGGTCAAATCCGCGGCTCCGGTCGCGGCGATTGCTTCGAGGTGATCTTCGTGTTCGTTCATGGTCGATTACCTGTCCGAGGAAAGATCGAGTTGCCGGCGCGTGGCGCGGTCTTCGGCCGCGTAGGCACCGCGGGCCATGGCGGCGGCATGGGCCGCTTGCAGCCGCTCGGCCGAAGTATCGTGATGCTTGCGCATTTCCTGTTCGCTGTCGACTTCCTGCTGTACGATCTGGGCCAACAGCTTTTCGCTCTCGGCCGCAAGATGAGCACAGTGTTGACGCTCTCCGTCGCTGCCCCACCGGCGCTCGTCGGCGTCCTGCCGGCGGAAGGGATCGAGCTGGCGTTCCAGGGTCTGCAGGTCGACGAGGTGTCGCTGCTTTACGGCCAGCAGGGTGAGCAACCGATTCATGTCGTGATTGTGAATTGCCTCGAGCTGCCAGACGCCCAATTGGGCCAGCTTCCGCAAGCAGTCGTAACGCTCGCTCACCAAACGACTCAATTCGACAGTCGTAGGGCGTACGGCCAGCCGGGCAATCAATTCGTCGGTGATTTGTTCGTTGGTCAGCATGTTTGTGGCATCCCGCTTAGAGATGGCTCATCCATTCCAAGAGTTCTTCCCACTGTTGCCGCGTGTAAATCGTGGTTTCCTCGAAGGGGGCGTCGGGCTTGATGCGCTGAAGAACGAGCATCGCCTGCCGCACGGTTCCCTGAGCTTCGCGCGGCTTGTTGAGTCGGCGGTAGCAGTAGGAAATCTGCGTAAAAGCGTCGAGCACTTCCGGGTCGTGCTGATAGCGATTGGCGGCGGCCGAGAATGCCTTGATTGCTTCTTCCCATTTCCCCAAGTCGACCAATGCCGAGCCGATCGAGAAATAAGAATTTCGCAGCATGACCTTTTCCAGCGGCGTGAGCTCGGTTTGCTCCTGGCGGCGATTGAGCACTTGCTCGGTATCGCGGTAATAGTGAATCGCCCGTTCCAATAATTGGGCCGCTTGTTTGCGGTGAATGACGCGCGCCGTCTCGCCCGTGTCGCTGGCGGCTTTCTCCTGCGGCACCTTGGCGGCCAGCAGGCACGATTCGGCGATCAGGTAGCGGGCTTCGATGGCCTGGCGGGCGTCGGGATAGCGGGAGACGGCCTCTTCCAGTCGTTCGATGGCGTCGAGATAACGCCCGTCTTCATTCAGCAGCTTGCCCAGAGCAAACAGCGAGTCGCGCCACTCCTTGCTTTCGGGAGTCAGCGATTCGCCGTTCAGATTCTGCAGCAGCAGTTTCTCGGCACCCTGCGGTTCGCCCTTCTCGGTCATCGCACGCGCCGCCCACAGTCGGGCTTCGTATCCGGCGGCGTCGGTCGGGTAGAATTCAATGCACTCGCCCAACACTTCCAAAGCTTCGTTCACCTGCCCCAAGGCCAGCAGGGCCTCGCCCAAGTGAACCAAAGCCGTCGGCCGGCGGCGGCGGAGTTCGTACTTCAAATACTCTTCCAGCATCGACACGGCCGCGGTGAATTGGTGGCCGGACAGGTAGCATTCGGCCCCCTGCCAGACGTCGTCGGGATAGTCGCGTTCGGTGAAACGGATCATCGCCAGGTGTTCGAACTTCTTGCCGGCAACGCGATACAGCTCGCGTCCGTGTTTGCGCTTTTCGCTCGATTGCGGTTCGGGAAGCGTCTCGGACAGCCGGACTTCGTTGCGCGCCCAGGAGCGGTAGGTTTCGGCCACCAACTGCATGCTTTGTGCTTGCGGAAACAGGGGTGACATGCGTTCGGCCAGTTGCACCGCCTGCTCATAGTGTTGGCCTTCGAGGAAATATTGGAAGGCTTGCAAGATGCGATCGCGGAACTTCTTGGGGGCAATCCAACGATTTGCGAACGCCGGCTTTTCCTTGATGCTGCCCAACACTTGCCGATATTCCGCCAAGGCATCGTCGTCGCGATGCAGTGCCCGCAAGAGATCGGCCTCATCGAGCCCCGCGGCGATTCCCTCTTGTGTATCGAGATAGACGCTGCGCGTGCGGTGCAACTGGGCCAGCGCGGCGTTGGAATCACCCATCTCCAGAAGGCACAGGCCGATCAGATACATCGACTGGCGAATCGCCATCTCGCCGAGCGGATCGTCCTGAGCCTGCCGCAGAATCTTGATCGCTTCCTGGTAATGCTGTTGAATTTCTTCGCGCTGTTCTTCGGTCGGCTCGGCACCGTACTGTTTTTTCACGTCGCGGGCCGCCCGCATTGTTAGGCGACCACGGAGCAAATCGACTTCGGCCCGCAAAAAGGCATCGGCCGGAATCTCGTCGAGGGTTTTCTGACAGGCGGCGTAATCCTTGGTTTGCCAGAGCAGGTTTGCCTGTTGGAGCAGGCCGGCCTGGCGATCGGAGAGGGAAAGATCGGCGTCTTCGAGATACTTGCGATTGTGGGCCAGCGCCTGCTCCAGATTGCGTTTCGGTTTGCGGCGGTATGCGTCGGCCAAGAGCCGATGGATCATCGTCGCGTCAGAAGGGGCGAGTTCGATCGCCTCTTCCAGCACCGGCCGGCTGGCCGTGATGCGGCCGGCGTAATACAGGCTTTGACCCAAGAGAACGGTTCCCGTAGGGCCGATGGCTTGCTCGAATTTGCGTTCGCGGGCGAGTTTGAGATAGCGCGCGGCGAGGAGAAAATAGTGCTTTCGTTCGGGCCCCCACAGTTCGCCCGCCTCGTGTGCGGCAACGACGCCCAGCACGTAATCCGGGCCACCCTGATCGGCGGCGTCGAGCGTCGAGCGGTCCAGGCTTTCGGCCAACCGTCTGGCTTCGAGATAAGAGTCGCGCTGCAGCGCGTCGAGCGCCATGGCCAGCGTGGGACGCTCGGCGGGGCGGGTACGGCGGAGCAGATACATCTGCGTGTGAAACATCGCCAAAGTGCCGCCATAGAGCGCACCGGCCACGCCAATCGCCAACAGACAGTAGAAGGCGTAGCGCAGCGGGCGATTCGCCCGGAGCCCAGCGCGCATCGCTCCGACGCGCGATAAGCTTTTCGCCGGCGTCGCTGCCGCGGCTTTTCCTTCGGCTGGAGGTGATGATGGTTTCGCCATCGAGGCATCCCTGCCTGAAAACAGATCGCTGGCGGTGGCGGCTTAACCCCGCACGCCGCGTTAAGGAACTAGGCTGACCGCGCCGCCGTCGGCACTCCCGCACGGCTTCGAACTTTGGACGTGACAAATCGTTCTGAGCTGAAGCCGCGTTACTACCGGTCCAGTCGGTGCGCTTCATGCGCACCGGCTGCCGGCTGTTCCAAAGCGCAGTTCGGCTGCAAAATGGCGGCGGTTTGTACCTAAAACGAGCCGACGCTGTCAACAGATGGTTAGAAGCGCGTCAGCCGGGGGGGGACGCGTGCTGGCAGCAATGGCGAAGCGACCTGTGGAGGCGGTGCCAAACGCCAGTAGCCAGGTATGGTCCGGCGCGCGTAATGAGAATGCCGGCGCCCAAAACCCGCAGGCGACGGGCCTGGAGGCAGATCGGGCAAGCGTGCAACTCACGGCTGGCTCAGCGCAAAGGCCTCGGCCAACCGCGCAAATGTCGACTTACGACGTCGCTTGGCTCGAATTGCTGAGCTCGGGAGTGGTCAGTTGCTCCATGATCCAGCGATCGATGTCGCCCAACATTTGCGTCGTCAGGTCGTCGCCGCAAGGATACTGCCGCAAGCTGATCGACATGCCCGCCGCGTACAAGAGTCGCAGATTCTCGCAGACCTTGTCGGGCGGATAGCAGAGGCTTTCACGGGCCGTCGACAGCAACCACTTCAGACCCCGGGCGCGGCCCAACTGCCCCAAGGGATTGAAACCGACGGGAAACGGACCGCCCAGCGACACCGCACCGGCGAAGATTTCGGGCAGGTTCAGCGCGATGCGCAAGGCCATCGTTCCACCGCAGCCGAAACCGGCCAGGAAAATCCGCTTGGATGAAATATTGAACGCCTGTTGGGCATGATCAACCGCTTCCAATACACGGGCTTCGGCTAGCACGATGTGGTCCTCCGACTGCTCCCATGAGTAGCCGACCGGGCCATTTTCACCACGGGCGCCCGCGATTCTACCGTCCAAGCACTGGTCACCACCGGCCGCATGGGTGTATTGGCCGATACTGCCACCGAAGGAGCGGTTGGCGATGGGAGCCGACGCAGCACATGTTCCCCGCGGGCCGACCGCCACGTAGTTCCGCAGGCTGACAAACGGCATGACGCGCTTGAGTTGCCGTTCATCGTCGTTTGGCCCATGCAGCCAGACGATCAGCGGATAGGCGTAATTGCTTTCGTAGTGCAGCGGAGCGAACAAAGTCCGGGCGGCGCCAGGCAAACAAGAAAACCGGCCGCTGGAAACGTCGGCCTGAGGAACACGCGTCTCTTTGCCGGCCGTCCAGTATTGCTGGATTCGATTCATGGGAGGGAAACGCCGGGGTTTCGGGATGCCACTGACTTCGTGCGTCAGCGGGCAGGATCGTCCGCGGTCAAGCAGTCACGGTCGCGGCGACACGTGACGGCGGGAACTCATGATTCAAGGCAATGGAGTTGACGGAACGGGCGTCGCGCAATCAACGTTTGCCGGGTCGCTCACATGGTGATTCATCGTTGGCTGACTGACCGGGGTGCGAACGCTTTCTCGCGGGAAACCATCGCGCACTACCAATAATCCAATTCCCCTCGCCGTGTCAACGTCATCCGATGACCGGCAGGCGCCATCCTGCCGGAAGTGCGCTCGCCTTCGTTGGCAAGCGCCGGGCGACCACGGAGACCGCGGCCGCCGCCCGTCGTCAGCCGGTGAGACCGGCCATTGCTTGTACCAGTTCCTTGACGGCATCGACGCTCTTTTGGAACTGTGCCTGTTCGCTAGCGGTCAACTTGAGTTCGATGATCCGCTCGACGCCCCCGCTGCCGAGAATGATCGGCACGCCGACGTAGAAACCGCCGACACCGTATTGTTTGTCACAATACGCGGCCGCGGGAATCAGCCGCTTTTTGTCGCGGACGACGGCCTCGACCATTTGCGTGGTCGCCGCGGCCGGAGCGTAATAGGCGCTGCCGGTTTTCAGCAGGCCGACAATCTCCGCTCCCCCTTTTCGCGTCCGATCGACAATCTCTTCCAGCCGCTTTTCGGAAATCAACTGCGAGAGCGGAATGCCGCCGACCGAAGTGCAACTGGCGATCGGCACCATGGTGTCGCCGTGTCCGCCCATCAGCATCGCCGAAATGTCTTCGACACTGACGCCCAATTCCATCGCCAGGAAGGTGCGATAGCGGGCCGTGTCGAGCACGCCAGCCTGGCCCAACACGCGATGCGGCGGAAACTTGCACACTTGCCACACCCGCTGCACCATCGCGTCCAATGGGTTGCTGACGACGATGACCACGCTGTTCGGGCTGTGCTTGGCAACTTGCTCGGCTACGCTGCCGACGATTTTGGCGTTGGTGCCCAGCAAATCGTCGCGGCTCATGCCC
>DATJTR010000461.1:0-14637 GCA_035503215.1 Pirellulales bacterium | reverse complement strand
CGGGCTCGGCCGGCTTTCGCACTCCGCCCGCGCCGCGACGGGGCGCCGGTGGTTTGCGAACTTCCAGTTTTGGCAAGCTGTCTGCCACGCTTCACCGTCGCCCGATTATGAGAGTCGCGGGATGCCGGAAATATTCCCAGCCGCTAGAAAAAGTATAACGATCGGGGAATAAAACCCAATCGGGGGGCTCTCGATTATAGAGGACCTCGACGTTACCGTGCCGTCGGCGCGAGTTCTGCAGCTTGCGAGCGACTCGAGGTCGTAGCGAAGGAGGATTGGCCATGCGGAAAATGCTATTTATTGCGCTCGGCCCCTTCTTCGTCGGGCCTCGCGCCGCTCGCTTTTGCCCTGTGGGCAGCGCTCGCTGGGTATTTGTTGCGCTTCGTCCCTTCTTCGTCGGGCCTCGCGCCGCTCGCTGTTGCCCTGTTGGCAGCGCTCGCTGGTTAGTACTCGTCGTGCTGTGGGGCGCGAGCTTGTTGGCGCTGGGTTGCAAAGATCCGGTCGTCAAAAACGAAATGCAAAAGGCGGGCGAGCACATGAAAGAAGCTGGGCACGAGACGGCCGAGGCCGCACGGCATGCCGCTACCGCCGCCGAAGCCGCCGGGCGCGAAGCCGCGGCCGACGTGAAACAAGAAGCCGCTCAAATTAAAGAATCGGTGAGCGGCAACAGCCCAGAGCCAGTAACCGAGCCCGCGCCGACCAAATAAATCGAGGCGGCCGAAAGTGGTTAGACCGCCGAACCGCGGAGGGGGAGAATGGCGCGCGGCGTGACTCGTGGCACCAAATACCCATCGTCCCCGGTTTTTCGTTGAATCGCATTCTACAAAATGCGAAAGTTGTGGGAATAACTGGCCGTGGCTGGGTCTCTTAAACGTGTAAGCGTATTGCCGGCGAGCAGGATGGTCCTGACGCAGCTGTAGCGTGGATTTTGACCTTTAGAAAAGGAATTTAGATCATGAAGCGGTTCAGTCTGTTTGCGGTGCTGCTCGGGTTGACGGGCGTGTTGGGTTGCGAACCGGCCAAGCCTCCGAAGCCCGAAGCGCCCAAGGTCGAAACGCCTCCGGCCGAGACGGGTGCCGCTCCGGCCGAAAACCCGCCGGCTGGCGAAGCGCCGAAGGAAGACATGCCGAAGGAAGAGACGAAGTAGTTTCGCATCGACTGCTTCGGGCAGTTGACGATTGAGATTTACTGAGGGAGCGCTTCCCCGATTCTGCCGCGCGGTTCGGCCTTTTGGGCCACGGCTGCGGCGGCTTGGGGAGCGCTCCCTCTTTTTTATGCGCCACACGTGTTTTTAAAGAGTTGAGGACTCACTGTCGCTCTTGACCCCTGCAGACGGGAATGGCATGCTGCTCTAACTGTGCGTTCACGAGCTCGGCGCTAAAAAACATAACCGAGCATGTCGATCGTGCCGGTTGGCCAGCTTTTCTCGGTCAATGGTTTAGCCATGAAGCAATCGCTCAGATCGCGGGTCAAGAGTTCGACGCTCTGGCGATTCTCGATGGCAAGCCAGCGAGTGAGCGCAGGATGAACCCTGTTGTATCCGGCCTTCAGATACAGGTCGTGCCGACCGGCCATCAGGACAAGAAACTCCCGCTGGCCGGCACGCGCGATCCGTTCCACCTCAGCCAGTAGCCGCGTCGCGACGCCCTGACCACGCCGCGCGGGATGCACGGCCGTGTCGATCAGCCCAAAGATGGAGACGGTCGTACCCCCGACGGTAATGACTCGCGCGTCGATTCCAACTTGTGCGACAACCGATCCTCCATCCACGGCCAGCAGTCGGAAGTGCGGCAACTGCTTGAAGTAGGTTCGCCCCTCAAAGGTGTTTGGAAAACACTGTTCGAGAAGTCCAGGCAGTTGCGCGCCGAGATCCGCCGGTATCGCGTACTCCGGTAGCTTCACGATTTCGAGAGCACTCATCGGCGACGCCATACTTTTGTGATTCGCCGCTAGTCATGCGGGCGGTGTCAGATTGCGTAGTCGATGACGCGGCGCGCGGGCGCTCAACTGTCACTTTCCCAGGCCTCGCGCAGCCGTTGCACGAAGTCGGCAGCAAACGTCTCGGCGTCGCACAGTTTTGAGGCCGCCATCCGCTCGCGGAGGCTAGCTCGCAAGAGGGCCAGGCGTGGTAAGTCGCCGGCCAGGGCGACCGCCCGCTCGACGTAGTCGTGCTCGTCGTCGGCGACGAGCTCCGTGACGCCGACCGTGGAAAGATGGCTGAGGGAGTGCCGGCTGGCAAACGTCTCGCCGGGGCACGTGACCACCGGTACCCCCATCCAGGCGGCTTCGCAGGTGGTCAGGCCGCCGCAGTAGGGCATGGGGTCGAGTGCGATGTCGATGCGATTGTACTGAGCAAAAAGCGCGTCGTGCGGCGACTTGCCTTGCAAATCGAGTCGCGAGTCATCGATTCCCTGGTCGGCAAACGCTTCTCGGATCCGGCGGGCGACGCTGGCCGAATCGAAGCGGTGGTATTTCAGCACGAGCCGCGAATCGGGCAGGCGCTGGAGAATTTTGGCCCAGGCGCAGAGAGTGGACCCCGACATCTTGCGTGGATTGTTGAAGCTGCCGAAGGTGACAAACCCATTCGACGCGGCCGGCAGCGGGCCGACCGGCGGGGCGTAGGCCGGCGGCTCATAGCAGATATATCCGTGCGGCATGCGGAGAATTCGCTCGGTGTAGAGCGGCTCGACCCCCGGCGGCGTGTGGTGACGGTCGGCCAGCAGATAGTCCATCTCAGCCATGCCGGTCGTGCCGACATAGCCGGCCCAGGTGATTTGCATGGGAGCGGGGCGGCGCACGAAAAGCGGCAGCCGATTGTGCGCGGTGTGGCCTGCCAAGTCGAACAGAATGTCGATCTGGTCCTCGCGAATCAGCTCGTACAACCGCTCGTCCTCGAGTGGCTTGACGTCCCGCCAGCGCGACGCGGCGGCCAGGCGACGGGTGATGGCGTCCTTTCTCGACCGGTCGGAGTAGCAAGTTGCTTCGGCCAGGTCGTGGGGCAAATGTTCCAGGAGCGGGATGAGAAAGAATCCCACGGGATGGCAGGCCAGATCGGGGGATAAAAAGCCGATGCGTAGCCGCTCGCGCCGGCCGCGCGCCGAAGGCGGCGCGTTCTTTGGCCGCAGTGGCTGGGCATACTGTCGGTCGTACTGGCGATGGGCTGCGAGCAAACCCTGCGACGTTACGCCCGGCAGGTAATGCATCATGAGCAGCACGTTGCTGGCGACCGACGGATCGGGCCGAATGCGCAGGGCCTGCTGGTATTCGGCGGTTGCCGCTTCCACTTCCCCCTTGTCGGCCAGCAAACTTCCCAGGTTCAGGTGGCCGGAAAAGAAGTCGGGATCGAGTCGCAGCGACTCTCGGTAGGCGGCCTCGGCCTCGTCAACCGAGCCGCCCGTTTCGATCAACAGGTTGGCCAGGTTGTGATGAGCCAGGGCCAGGCCCGGCGCCAGACGGACCGCCTCACCAAATTCGGTCATCGCCGCTTCCGGCTGGCGCGATCGCAGCAAGGCGATGCCCAGGTCGATGCGGGTTTCGGCCGCGGCGGGGCGCAAGCGCACGGCCTCACGCAACGGCTCGATCGCGCCGGCAAAGTCCGCGGCTTGCAAGTAGGTTTTGCCCAGGGAGTACCAGGCGGCGGAATCGTCGGGAGTGAGCCGCACCGCCTCGCGCAGCGTGCGAATCGCCTGTTCCGTCTTACCCAGATCGCGGTAGACCGCGCCAAGGCAGGCGAAGATAGGGCCTTGCGATGGATCGAACTGGCAAGCACGCTCAAGCGCCGGGGCGGCCTCCTGCAGCCGGCCCGCCTGTGCCAGAGTTAGCCCCAGGTTGTAGTGAACGTGATACGACCTCGGGCCGAGCTCGGCCAACTGCGTCAGCCGCGAGATCGCCTCATCGAGCTGTCCGAGTCTCGACAGCGCCACGGCCAGCGACCCCTGCGCGGCGATGTCGCCGGGCCGTAGCGTTGCCGCTTGCCTGAGAAAGGGGAGTGCCTCTTCGATTCGCTGCTGCCTGGAAAGCACCTCGGCCAGCAGGCGCAGCGCCTCGAAATGCTGTGGCGCCTCGGCGACAATCGCCCGGCACGCCGTCTCGGCCGCGGCGAGCTGCCCCTGGCGGAACAAGGCCAGCGCTCGTTGGTAGGAATCGGCGAGAGAGGGCTCGGTCATGTGGAAGCAACGAAGAACAGGCGAAGCGATGGCGATTGCCCCCGCCAGCCGCGAGAATACCGGTCGCAGAGGGCTAATTCAATCGAGCCGGTCGCGCCGAGTCGAGCGCGACGATCCAGAGTCACCAATCCGAGTCTGCAAAACGCCGGGAGAAGCTAATCAAAGACAATTTCGGAAAATTGACTCTCGGATCAGGGCTTGATAATTTGGCGCCATGGGAATTGGTGAAGACACTCATCAGGCGTTTCATCGCGGAACGGCGCCGATCTTCGCGCTGCTGACCGACGAACAAACACGGCAGCTTGCCGAATTGCGCGCCGAGCCGACGCTCGCCGCCCGCCTCAGCGAGTTGGCGGACAAGGCGAACGAAGGGGAGCTATCTTCCGGCGAGCGCGCCGAGTACGAAGCCTACATCGAGGCCAATAACCTGCTGGCAACTCTGCAGGCTGAAGCCCGCTTCCGGCTGTCCTCACGTCGGCCTTGAGCAATGGATGTCCATCTGCGCGTGGCAGTACGCGACCGAGCTAGCGAGCTTTGCGAGTATTGCCATCGCTCGCAGGCCAACTCTCCTTTGATTGCGTTTCATGTCGAGCACATTGTTCCGCGGAAGCACGGCGGCGGCGATTCGCTGGATAACCTTGCTCTGGCATGTCCCGACTGCAACCTTCGCAAGGGTAGCGATCTGACCGGCATCGATCCCGAGACCGGATCGGTCGTGCGTTTGTTCGATCCACGAACGCAGAATTGGAGCGAACACTTCGCGTGGGATGGCGTGCGAGTCAAAGGTCGAACAGCGATCGGTCGGGTGACTGTCCGCGTGCTTGATCTGAACCACCCAGATCGGCTCCGCCTCCGCTTGGCAACGGCTTGACTCGACGCCGGCGCCGTTTTGCCTCCCCCCCGGCGGAAACAAGGTGAGCGCTTGCTAGTAGGAATCGGCGAGGGTGGATTCGGTCATGGCGCGGCCAAACCCTGTAAGCTGGAGGTAACGCCGCGCCGTCGCGCGTCCAGCGCAGGCAGCCTGTGGCTCGAAGCGCGTTCATCGGAGTCTTCTGTCGTCGCCACGCAAGGCGTCGTCCCAATAAGCCATCGTCTCATCGCTGATCGCGAAATGGTGCTCTGCCGCCTCATGCTTCATGAAGGCGAGCAAATGTTGAGCGTAGTGCTCCTGACCGAGGATCGACATCGAAGTCAAAAAGCGAGTGATTCTCAACGCGTTGTGGTTGAATTGGGTCCAGGTGTATTTACGTTCTGGGAAATCCTTGGCCAACACAAAATCATACGGGCCAGGGCCAACGGCTTCGATCCCCAGAAAGTTGGTGAAGTTTTCGATCGCTACGAGGTAGTTTCTGGCCAACGGCCCGTATTGCTCCAGCTCACAATTGAACGCCTGGCGGAATGTGGCTACGTCTTCATCGGTAAGTACCGGAGCATCTTCATTGAATTCGCTTTCGACGCGCAGCGGAAAGAGCCATTGGATGTAATCGTGGCAAATTTCCATCCAATCGTAGTGCCGCCTGGTCAGGTGACCGAGGATTTCCTCGATTCTGCGGCCATCGTGGTCAGTGCCGTGCCGAGGTAAAAATCGGTGATCTTGGACATGCTCGCAGCCTTCTGGACTTCCCCACAAAACGTGGGGAGGGTCAGTTTTTCGTTCCTTTCCGTCTCTGTTTCTTCTTTTTCAGTCCGGGCTGGTTCAAGAATCAAGTGGGGTCCGACTCGATCAGCCGTTGTGCCACTGCGTAAGCTAGACAGCCTCGCGGCCACAATTCCGTTTTGTAGATCGAGCGGATCGCGGTAAGCGACGTGGTTCGCGCGAAGAACGGGAGGACGAAATCCGTGATGATTCGGGTTACTTCGAATGCCCGCACGCGGTCATCAAACGAGACATCTTCGAGATCGAGGAGCTGCCCTAGGTGCTGTTGGTCGGTGCTTGCGGCAAGGCACTCCCAGCGGCAACGAATCTGGCACTTATGGTGGGGCGGGTCGTTGCCTTCGCCGAGCGCGCACAGCCAAATGGCGACATTCACATAATATATTGGTCCCCGTACTGCGATTTCTGCAGGTTCAGCACGTGGATCGTGTCGGAATTCCTCAGGCGCCAATTGCCGGCCTTTCGCTTGAAGCCTGCGGGCTTCAAGGCGCTGCCGATCGCGTCGGTTAACAACTTCGAGTGGCTCATGGTCGGTCAAGCCGCGGCCCGTCGATGCCTAGCTTTGGGAACCGCGCATTCCCGGCGTGTTCACGGCCGCTTCGGCCGGGGGACTTGCCGCCCTCCTTTGCGGCGGCCGCGGCGGCCACCGGAGGAGCGGTCGTCGGACTTGGTGTCGACCGCGTCAACGGCTTCGCCGATCGAACCGCGCATCTTTTCGATGCGGTCGCGGATGGCGGCGGCCCGCTCGAATTCCAAGGCTTCGGCGGCGGCGATCATTTCGGCTTCCAGCTCGTCCAAGAATTCTTCGGTGATGTACTGCGTTTCGTCGGTCCGGCCGACCATGGCATTGGCCTTGGCGTGGGCGGCGGCCTCCGATTCGATGCCGGCATGAATGCCCTTGCGGATCGTCTCGGGGGTGATGCCGTGCTCCGCGTTGTAGGCGGCCTGCAGCGTGCGGCGGCGCTCGGTCTCTTCGACGGCCCGCTGGATCGACTCGGTCATCTGGTCGGCGTAGAGGATGACTTTGGCGTTCACGTTGCGGGCAGCGCGGCCGATGGTTTGCATCAGCGACGTTTCGCTGCGCAAGAAACCTTCCTTGTCTGCGTCGAGAATGCCGACCAGCGAGACCTCGGGCAAGTCGAGCCCTTCCCGCAACAGGTTCACGCCGACCAGGGCCTCGAAATGGCCGGCCCGGAGGTCGCGGAGCAGTTCGACGCGCTCGAAGGCGTCCAGCTCGCTGTGCAGCCATTTGCACTTCACGCCTTGCTCGGTGAGATAGAACGAGAGGTCTTCGGCCAGCCGCTTGGTTAGGGCCGTAACGAGCACGCGTTCGCCCACGGCCGCCCGCTCTTTGATCTGGGCCAAGAGGTGTGGCACCTGGCCGCGCGCCGGCGAGATTTCGATCACCGGATCCAACAGGCCGGTGGGCCGGATGACTTGCTCGACCACTTCGCCGCCGGTTTTTTCCAGCTCGTAGTCTCCCGGCGTGGCCGAAACGAAGATCGCCTGGTTGATTCCTTGTTCCCATTCTTCGAACTTGAGCGGGCGGTTGTCGAGCGCGCTGGGCAGGCGGAAACCGTGCTCGACGAGCGTCCCCTTGCGGCTCTGGTCGCCGGCGAACATGGCCCGCACTTGCGGCACCGTGGCGTGCGATTCGTCGACGATCAGCAGATAGTCCTTGGGGAAGAAGTCGAACAGCGTGCTGGGGCGCGAGCCCGGCGGCCGGCCGCTCAAGGGGCGGCTGTAGTTTTCGATGCCGGGGCAAAAGCCGACTTCCAGCATCATCTCGATGTCGAACCGCGTGCGGGCGTTCAGCCGCTGGGCTTCGAGCAGCTTGCCGGCATTGCGGAGCACTTCGAGCCGTTCTTCCAGCTCTTGCTTGATGGAGTCGATGGCCCGCGCGATGCGGTCCTCGGGCATCACGAAGTGCTTGGCCGGATAGATGAACAGTTCCTGTTCCTGCCGGATCACTTCGCCGCTCGTGGGATGGATGATCGATAGCTGCTCGACTTCGTCGCCGAACAGCTCGATCCGCAGGCAGTATTCTTCGTAAGCGGGCCACAGCTCCACGCAGTCGCCGCGCACCCGGAATTTGCCGCGCGTGAATTCAAAATCGTTCCGCTCGTACTGCACGTCAACGAGTTTCATCAAGAGCTCGTCGCGGTCGACCGTCTGGCCGCGGCGCAGCGCGATCATCATGGCCTTGTAATCGTCGGGCGAGCCTAGGCCGTAGATGCAGGAAACGCTGGCCACGATGATCACGTCGCGGCGGCTGACCAGCGCGCTGGTGGCGGCCAGCCGCAGGCGGTCGATCTCCTGATTGATCGAGGCGTCTTTTTCGATGTAGATGTCGCGCTGCGGGATGTACGCCTCGGGTTGGTAGTAGTCGTAATAGCTGACGAAATAATGGACGGCATTCGCGGGGAAAAATCCCTTGAATTCGCTGTAAAGCTGGGCGGCCAGCGTTTTGTTGTGCGACAAGACGAGCGTGGGCCGGCCGACGTTTTGAATGACGTTGGCCATCGTGAACGTCTTGCCCGAGCCGGTCACGCCCATCAGCACCTGCTCGTGGCGGCCGGCCAGCAGG
This sequence comes from Pirellulales bacterium, assembly GCA_035503215.1. GTDB lineage: Bacteria > Planctomycetota > Planctomycetia > Pirellulales > PALSA-1355 > DATJTR01. The sequence continues at coordinate 6,230 of DATJTR010000461.1, read as the reverse complement.
CCTTCGGTCAGTGCGGCAATGGCCGCGGGCTGATCGCCGGCCGGCTGGAACGGGCTTTTCAGGTCGAAATACACGGGGCCAAGTCTCTCGCGGCGGGAGGTCGTGCGCCTGGGCTCTCTAAGAAGCATAGGGAAACGGCCGCCGATCGGCTACGGGCAGCGATCGGCCGCGGAGACCGGCGGGGCGTTGAACGGCGCGCGGCGTGGCGTTAGGCTGAATCGCTCGAGGGCCCCAATTGCCGGTGGGGCCGCGTTAACGCTCTTTCTCCTTGCTACGGAGCCCGGCAATGATCGTTCTTTCTTGCAAGCTGCGTGAAAGCATTCGCATCGGCAAAGAGATCTCGGTGATGCTGGTCAGCATTACGGGTGATGCCGTGCGGCTGGCCGTCGACGCGCCGAAGAATCTGGCGGTGCAGGCCACGGCGAAGTTCGAAACGTTTCAAGGCGGCATGGTGCGGAGCGTGGAAGAGCAGCGGACGCCGCCGGCCCGCATGACGATCGCTCAGCGGCTGCGCGGAGCGATTGGCGCCAGCGGTCAGGGCCTCGACCGGATCGCGCTGCAGGCCAATGTTACCGTCGAGCAACTGGAAAACTTCGTGCGGAAGAACGAAGACTTGCCGCTCAGCGTGGTGCAAAAAATCGCCAACCATTTCCGGCTGGAATTGACGGGCGGCGGTGGCTGAGCGGGGCGCGGCGTGGCAATCGCGTGGCGACTTGCCGCTTTACTTGCCCGCCATGCTGCGGGTTTCGGCCATCGGCAAGAGATACGGCCGCATCCGGGACAGCGTGCGCGGGCCGATGCCTGGGACGCGAGCCAGTTCGCCGTGATCGGCAAACGGTCCGCGAGTACGGCGGACTTCGACGATCCGCCGGGCCAGCGTCTCGCCGACGCCGGGCAGGGCCGCCAGCTCGGGCCAATCGGCGTCGTTGATATCGATGAGAAATTGGGCCGACAACTGCGGAGCCTGCTCCAACTCGATTAGCCGGCCTTGCAATCCGCCGTGCGCGATCCACCATCCGGCCAGCGCCACCAGGGCCGACAGCGTGAGCACCGCGACGGCCAATTGGTCGGCGGAGCGCAGCAACACCTGCGGCCAGCGGCGATGCGGCCGAGCGGGATTGGCAGGCGAGTTGGGCCGGACTTTGGGAGACATTGAAAGTTGTTCGAGACGCTTGGCTCACCGGTGAGGGCAACGAAGAAAGGAAGAATTTGAACCGCAGGGGACGCAGAGGTACGCAGAGGACGGAAGAGAGGCAGTTTTTAGTTCAAGGCACTCGCGGGGCAGCGCGTAATTTGAGCGCTGTGGGTCGATCGTCGTGTATTTCTCTGCGGTCCTCTGTGTCCCCTGTGGTTCAACGGAGACTCGCCATCCACTCGCTTGGATGATACCGCGCCACGTTGGACTGGCCAAAAAAACTGGCGGTTACCGGCAAAGTGTCGTCGGTTATGCTACCGGGCAGATTGAAATCCGCTCCTGAGGTTGCCCGCTAGGCTGCTCGAAGATGCCGACCGCCAAAGTTCCATTGCCCAGCGATGCCACGCCGCCGACGATCGGCGCCTTGCGCTCGGCGACGGCGGCCGTGGTGGCTTTGCTGGTCGGCGAATTCTTCCGGCTCGAGCACACCAACCTGGCCGTGTGGACCACCCACATGGTGATGACGCAGTATGCCTTCAGCAGCTTTCAAAAAGGGGTGGAACGGGTGCTCGGACGCGGGCTGGGAATCTTGGGCGGACTGGTGCTGCTGACCCTCTGGCGGAACACGATCACCGTGGCTTACGTGCTGGAGGCGGTGTCGCTGCTCGTTTTCTTTTACATCTACTTTTCCAACCGCCTGGCCTACACGTTTTTGAACGCCGGCTTGTACATGGCCGTGATCATCGATCTGGGCCGCACCAATCCCGAGGCCGTGTTTCCCGAAGGCTGGGCACTGTTCCTGGCGATCGTGGTGGGGGTCGTGGTGGCGAATCTCGTCTCGTGGTACACGGGCTTAGAGCGCGACTTAACGATCCACACCGAGGGATTGCCGCTATGGCCGGTCGATGGCGAGCGGCTGGAGCACAGTGTGCTGTTGGTGGCGGCGGTGGCCTTGGCCCTGGGAGTGACCGATTGGCTGGCCCTGCCGACAACCACGACGCTCGTTTCGGTGATGTTGCTCGTGATCACGCCCGACATTCACGAGCTGGTGTGGAAAGGGGAACTGCGACTGGCGGGCGCGCTGCTGGCGGCGGCGTATGCACTGTTGGCGCTCATTCTGCTCGTGCGGCTGCCCCACTTTTCGCTGCTTGCGGCACTTCTCTTCTTGGGAATGTACCTGGGGGCTTATCTCGCCCGCGCCGGCGGCCAGCGGTCTTATGCCGGCGTACAAATGGGGCTGGTGCTGCCGATGGTGCTGGTGGTGCCGCCCGCGGATTGCGGCAACATGTCGAGCGCCACCAGCCGGTTGCTGGGCGTGGTGATCGCCATCGGCTGTTCGATGGTGGTGAGCCTGGTGGCGGCCGTGTTCTGGGGGCGCGAGAGCCGACGCCAGGCAGCCACGGCCAACGCGGCGGCAGCAGGGGGGAAGGAATAGCTTTGGCCCGTCGCGCCGCGGCCGGCGGCGAGCCGCTCGCGGCGAACTATTTAACTTCGCGGACCGGCTTGTGATCTTTGAACAGCGCGGCGTGGTCCTTGAGCTCCGCATTGTCGGGCTCGATTTCCAGCGCCTTGTTCTGCCATTTCACAGCTGCGTCGTAGTCGCCCGCTTCGGCGTAGGCGGCGGCCAGCGTGTCGAGATGGCTGGCGTCTTTCCAGTCCGAAAGCTCGCACGAACGTGTGGCCAGCTCGACGGCTTGCTTGCCGTCGCGAAAATGTTCGTCGGCGCAGGTGGCCATCAGCCAGGCTGCATTGTTGAAGGCCAGGGCAAACTTGGGATCGATGCGACGGGCTTGATTGAAATCGGCCAGGGCTTTGGCGAAGTCGTGATGATTGTCGTACGCCAGGCCGCGGCCGATAAAGGTCCACTTGCTGGGATTCTGCCGCAGAGCGATGTCATAGTCGGCCAGCGCCGAGAGGATTTTACCTTGTTCGCGGAGCGCAAACGCCCGCATGCCATAGGCCCAGGCTTCGTAGCGGTAGCGGCCCATGAATTGCGAATAATACTCGGGGGCGTCGTCCAGGGTGACCACGTCGTCGGCATCGACCCAGCCTTTGAGAGTTCCGCCGACGAGCAACCGCTCGTCTTCCTCGTCTTGGACGACCCAGGGCAGGGTGAAGCCGCTGTGATCGATCGGCCGGTCGTCAACCATCACCTGGGCGCCCAGCTTGGGGAGCACCTTGGCCCCTTTCCAGGGCGAAACGGCATCGGCGGCCGTGGCGCGCGAGGCCGGCACCAGCAGCAGCGCTCCGAGCGCGGCGGCGTGGGCGAAAACGATCCAAGTTCGCATGGCGGTGACACTCCGTTTCGTGGCGCGCTGGACAATCGATCCGCCCGACTTCGGCCGAATCCGGCTTTGGGCCCGGCTCCGCCTGCCCAACAGCATAGCGACTGGGGCCGGTGGCGTTCAAAGGCCGTGCGGCCGGGGTGGCCGCGGGGTGGCGCGGCTTCACAAGTAATAGAGCCAGGCCACGAGCTGGTGCAATGCCCGGGTGAGCCGGGTGAGCAGCCGCGGCTGGCCGATATAGACCGACACGCTGCCCGTCATGCCGACGCGCAGCGGCAGGTCTTGCGGCTCGTCGAGCACGAGGCGGACCTGAAAGCGCTGGGCGGCCGGCACCCACATCGTCTGATTCTTCACGTCGGGAAGCAAGCCCGAGGGAATGCCTTGCCCTTGGCTGACGCCGTAGCCAAGGACCTGCACTTCGGCCGGAAAGAGCCGGCCGGGAATGGCTTGAAACGCGACCAAGGCTTTTTGGCCGGGCTGCATATACTCCAGCGAGCGTTCGCGAAAATTGGCCACCACCAGCCAGTGCCGGGTATCGATGCAGGCCAGCACCGCCTGGCCGACGTGGGCGTAAGCCCCTTCGACCAGTTGCAGATTGGTAATTACCCCGCTGCAGGGGGCGACGACCTTGGTGTAGGAAAGATTTAGCTCGGCCTCGGCCAGTTCGGCTTTGACCTGCGCGACCGAGGCATGGTCGGTGCCAATGTGGGCGGCCAGGGCGTGTTCGACGTCCTGGATCTCGTTGCCGGCCCGTTCGACTGCGGCTTCGGCCGCCTTGAGCTTTTGCGTGGCATCGACGTATTTGCGTTCGGTGGTCGATTCGCGGTCGAAGATTTCTTTTTCCTGCCGGTAGACGACGCGGGCGTATTCCTGTTCGGCCGCCAGTTGGCGCTGTTCGGCCTTGGCCGCGGCCAATTGGGCCTCGAGCTGTTTGATGTGATATTCGGTTTCGACCAGCTTGGCACGATACATGGCCACTTTGTGCTCGAAGGGGCGCGGATCGATTTCGAACAGCGGTTCTCCGCTGGCGACATGCTGGCCTTCGTGGACGTGAACGCGGACGACTTGCCCGCCAACCTGCGGCGCGACCTGCACCACGTAGGCTTGCACATAGGCGTCGGTCGTCAGCGGGGTCGTGCGGTCGGCAGCGACGAAGTAGGCCACCAGCAACACGATCACCGTGGCGACCACGAGCAGCCAGAAGACGAACGACCGCAACAGCCAGCTGAGTCGGCGCCAGGCGGTGCGCACCGGGCCGGCTGGCGGCGCTGCGGCGGAGTGTATGGCGAGAACGAACATTTGCGGGCTCGGGCGAACGTGCTGGCGCTTGGGGCGCGAATGCACGATTGTAGCGGCGAGGGGCGCAGGCGCTTAGGCGAGATGTGGCTTGGTTTCGGCGGGCGACAATTTCCCACATCCAGAGGAAGCTGGCACGAAGATCACAAGGGCGGGATCGGTTCGAGCGGCGGCGGCCGCAGCCGAGCGATCAGGTTTTGCTGGTCGTTGCCCAGCGAGTATTCCAACTGCGACAGGCCGGCCAGATAGCCGTAGATGGAGGTCGTGTAGGCGACTTGGGCCTGGGTGAGCGCGGTTTGGGCGTCGACGACGTCGGTTGGGGTGGCGTTGCCGTTCTGATAGTTCACGAGCGTGAGCCGCAGGTTTTCGGCCGCCTGGGTGGTGGCGATCTGACCGACGCGGATGCGTTCCAAGTCGGTGGCGATGGCCTGATAGCTGACCGCGACCTGTAGCGAAACCTGGTCGAGCACGACTTCCAGCCCGGCCCGGGCGGCGGAGATGCGGGCGTCGCTGCGGCGCAGCTCGCCCTGATGCGCCCCGCCGGTGTAGATCGGTTGCTCGACGTGAATGCCGGCCCCTTCGACCCAAGCGTTGAGCGGGCCGGGGGAATCGGCGCGGAGTACGGTGCCGCGGACGTAGATGTTCGGCAGCATATCGCCGCGGGCGGCCTGCCGGCCGTTCCAGGCCTCGGCCACGGCGTGGCGGGCCATGCCGATTTCGCGGCGATTGGCCACGGCCGTTTCCAGACACGCGGCGATCGAGTTCGGTGGCGACGGTTGCAGTGAGATATCGACGATCGTGAGCGGCATTTGGGCCGAACGGCCGAGCGACACGTTCAGCGTGGCCGTGGCATCGTGCATCGCTTGTCGAGCGCCGATCAGATCTTGCCGTATGCGCGACACCTCGACTTCGGCCCGCAAGACCGTTTCGCGCTGTACGACGCCGCCGGCGAAACGTGCCTGGGTGTCGGCCAGAATCGATTCGGCCTGGCGGAGCGCTTCTTCCTCGACACGCAGTTGGGCCTGGGCCGCCAGCAGGCGAAAATAATTCTGTGCGACTTCGAACGCCACGGTTTGCTGACGCCGGGTCATCGACAGCTCTTCGATGCGGGAGCGGTCGACCGCCTCGCCATAGCGTCCAGCCGTGCGGCCAAAATCGTAGACTGTCCATTGGATGCCCGCTTCGGCGATCGCGAAACTGGTCACGCCCGAGCTCAGCGAGGCCGGCACGAACGAGCCGCCAGGCAGAACCGGAAGGTTGAACGCCGAATAGCGGAAACCGGTACCGATGGTCGGGAGAAATGGGGCGAAAGCGACGTCGGCCGCCGCGCGGGCCGCGGAGACTTGGGCCGTCGCCTCGCGCAGACGCGGATTGTGTTCGAGCCCGAACCCGACGGCTCGCTCGAGCGTCAGTTCCAGCGGCGCGTCTTCCGCGGGCGGACTGAGGGGCGTGGGGCCTGGCGATTCGTAACTGGCCGGAAGCACCGCGGGCGGAGCAATTGACGCGGACAGTGT
>DATJTR010000460.1:0-11029 GCA_035503215.1 Pirellulales bacterium | reverse complement strand
CTCAATGCCGGCGGCGCTCGGACATTGACTGCCGACGCTATTTTCATTAACACCGGCGCTTGGCCGGCGCGACCCCGCATCGCCGGACTTGATTCAGTGAGAGCGCTCGATTCCACCTCGATCATGGAGTTGCAGGAGTTGCCGGAACATTTGCTAGTTCTGGGGGGCGGCTACGTCGGTCTGGAATTCAGCCAGATGTTTCGCCGCTTCGGCAGCGCTGTCACGCTCGTGCACCTCGGTAAGCAGCTCCTGGATCGCGAGGATCCGGACGTTGCCGCGGAAGTCTGCTCGCTGTTAAAAGCGAACGGCATCGAGATCCTGCTGGAAACCGAAGCGGTCGGCGTCCATGCCAGTGACTCTGGCGTCGGTTTGGAGCTACGCGGTCCTGCGGGAGAGAGCACTGTCACCGGCTCTCACCTCCTCATTGCCACGGGAAGAACGCCCAACAGCGAACAACTCAACCTCGCCGCCGCCGGTTTGAACGTTGACGCCCACGGTTTCATCCCGGTTGACGACCGGCTGCAAACGAACGTCAGGGGCATCTATGCTTTGGGCGACGTCAATGGAGGTCCCGCGTTTACGCACATTGCGTATGACGACTATCGCGTCATCCGCAACAACCTGCTGCGTGGGGGAAAATCGTCAACCAGGGACCGACTGCTTCCGTACACTGTCTATATTGATCCACAGCTGGGGCGGATCGGCCTGACGGAGCAGGAAGCCCGGGCACAGGGCCGCGCGATCCGCGTCGCGAAGATCCCGATGACCTGGGTGGCCCGCGCCGTGGAAACGGCTGAATCGCGCGGCTTCATCAAGGCCGTCGTCGATACCGACACCCGGCAGATCCTTGGGGCCGCCGTCTTGGCCGTCGAAGGGGGCGAGATCATGTCGATGCTGCAGATCGCCATGATGGGCAAGCTTCCCTACACCGCGCTCGAAGACGGCATTTTCGCGCATCCCGCCCTCGCGGAGGGTTTGAATACATTGTTCATGAGCATGAAACAATGAGTGCGCCCTCCTGATCGCGGGGAAGCTTCGAGGTGCATGGGGCCCGCTTGTTATCAGTCATCGGTCAATGATGAGATAGAATGCCGGAAAGAAAACGGATTGCCGTCGATTCTCTCTAGAATTAGCCCAGCCGGATCCTCCAAGATCACGGTCTCGCAGGCGCGCCGATTCAGGTTGACCAACACCAGGTGGTGGCTCATGCTGGAAGCTGGTTCGACGTCCTCGGACACCGCGGCGGGTTTCATCGTCTCCCGACGGTATCGCCGAGAAAGCTGCAGATGCTCAACTTCAACGCCGTGTCGAAAGCATTCAACGGGACGACGGTCGTCCATCCGTTTGGCCTTGCCATTGAGACCGGCGAAGTCGTGGTTCTTTTGGGACCGAGCGGGAGCGGCAAGACAACGATCTTGCGCATGGTGGCCGGTCTGGTTTTGCCCACGGGCGGACAGATTACGGTCGATTCTCTACCGCTGAATTCCCAGACAATCAGTACGGTGCGGCGAAAGCTGGGCTACGTGATTCAAGAGGGAGGGCTCTTTCCACATTTAACCGGCATCGAGAACGTAACGCTGATGGCCCGGCACGAAGGCTGGGCACGTAAACGCATCGAGGATCGCTTGGCCGAACTGGTCGAAATGACCCAGTTTCCAGAAAGCGGCCTGAGCCGCTACCCGAATGAACTGTCGGGTGGACAGCGCCAACGGCTGAGCCTGATGCGGGCCTTGTTTCTTAGCCCGAAGATTCTGCTGCTCGACGAGCCGCTGGGTGCGCTGGATCCCTTGATCCGCGCCGGCCTGCAGCGCGACCTAAGCCGGATTTTTAAGCGCAGCGGGGCAACTGTGCTCGTGGTGACGCACGACCTGGTCGAAGCCAGCCGACTTGCGGATCGGGTGTGTGTGATGAATGCCGGTCGGATCGTACAGCAAGGCCGATTCGCAGAGATCCTTGAAAAGCCGAGCGATGATTTCGTGCGGGAATTCATCAGCTCGCAGGTCGTCACGCCGTGAAAAACCGCTCGCTCATCAAACCGCTCGCCATGGTCCTGATCCTGCTGATTGCCGGATTGGCTCCGCTTCCCCGCAAGACCGCGCAAGTGCGGATCGGTTCGAAGAAATTCACCGAATCCGTCATTCTCGGCGAAATGCTCCGCCTACTGGCCGAGAGGGCCAAGCTCGACGCTGTCCACTATCGTGAGTTCGGGGGAACGCGGATCGTGTTCGACGCCCTGGCGGCCGGCGAGATCGACGTCTATCCCGAATACACGGGCACGATCGTAGCGGAAATATTCGCCGGCAAGAAGGTCGTCGATGTAACGACCATGCGCGACTTACTCCGCGACAAAGGAATCGGCATTTCCAAGTCGCTCGGCTTCAGCAACACCTATGCCCTGGCGCTCACGCGCAAGCGCGCCATGGAATTGGGCGTTTCGCGGATATCCGACCTCAAGCGGCTGCCCGAGCTGCGGCTAGCGCTCACCCACGAATTCCTCGATCGCGCCGACGGCTGGCCGGCCTTGAAACGTCGTTACGATCTGCAACAGGACGACGTGGTGGGAGTGGATCATGACGTCGCCTTTCGGCAACTGCTGGCAGGCGAAGTCGACGTCATCGACGTGTACTCAACCGACGCCATGATCCGGCGCGGCGATCTGCTGTTGCTCGATGACGACCAGTCGTTCTTTCCTCGATATGATGCCGTATGGCTTTACCGACTCGACCTGGCGGCGCGCTATCCGGCCATGATGGAAGCGATGCATCAGGTGGAAGGCGCCCTATCCGAATCCACCATGCAGTTGCTCAACGACCAGGTCGAAGCCGGCCACGCAACCGAGACGCAAGCGGCCGCCGAATTTCTCAACCGCCAAGGCGGACCGCACGTCGACACGCCGGCGCCGTCCCGAACGCAGTTGATTACGCGGTGTCTGCTCGAACACCTCGATTTAGTACGGCGTTCGTTGCTGCCGGCGATCGTCGTCGGGGTGGCGCTGGGAATTTTGTGCCAGCGGCGACCTCGAACCGGGCGAGTCCTCATGGCCTTGGTCGGACTGTTGCAAACGATCCCCTCCTTGGCCCTGCTCGTGATGTTGCTGCCGGTAGTCGCGGCCCTGGGCTATCGCAGTATCGGCGAAGGTTCGGTAACGGCCGTGACGGCGCTTTTCTGTTACTGCCTGCTGCCCATCGTGCGCAATACCTATACGGGTCTCGACGGCATCCAGCGTGGCACGATCGAGTCGGCCACCGTGCTCGGCCTTGGCCCGGCGCCGCGCCTCGTGGAGATCGAGCTGCCGATCGCGCTGCCAACCATCCTGGCCGGGATTCGCACTTCGGCCGTGCAAAACGTCGGCTTTGCGACGTTGGGCGCCATCATTGGCGCCGGGGGCTTGGGCCAGCCGATCCTGCGCGGGATTCGACTTAACGATCTGTCTCTGATTCTGGCCGGCGCCATTCCTGCCGCCCTGCTGGCGCTCGTCTTGCAATGGTCGATCGATTTGATCGAGCGGGTGGTGACGCCGCGCGGCTTGAAGCGCGAGGTGCAAATCCATGAATGAGGGTTTGAAATCATCGTCGGAGAGTGCCGCCAAGGGGGCGGAGAAGTTGGCGGCGGCGGTCACGAATTCCTTATAGGTGGCGATGTCCGTCGACGTGGGCACCGTGGTGGAACTCGTGACGAGCGCCAATCGGTATGGATCGCTTGGCTCCAAGCCCGCTGGAACCGTAATGACGTCGGCGAGGGCCGATGATGCGAGAACGGGCGTTGAGGCGCCGATCAGGATGAGCGCAACAAAACGGCGTGCCCGACCGAGGGGGATTATCATCTGTACCTTATCGATCGTGACCAAAAGCTATTGGTAGCTAGGTTGGAAATGGGCTCGTTGCACAATCTCAAACGCCCTGTTTTCAGGGCTTCCGTTGGTCGCCCTTCGGCCCATTTGCCGCCACGGACTCAATAGATGGCAAAAAAAGCGAAGCCTCGATATCGCATTGACGGCGGCCGGCATCCGGTTGCGATGAACGGTCGCAGCATAAATGGAATCGCGACGAACCGGAATGCGAAACGGAGGCGGGCAGCATTGTCCCCGGCAGAGATTTGCCGCGGCTCGTGACCGATCACGGCACGGGCTCACGTTCGCGCTTCTGCTGAGCTCCGCAGGCCACCTTTCGGAATCGGGTTGAAGCCGTGTCGATGCGCAGTTAGGTTAGCGGTTCGTGCGCTGCGGCAGTTTGGCCAACGTTGAGTCTTGCACCCCGAAGGATTGCTAATGAGTTCGACGATCTGGACTTCATCATCGTCCGCGCTGATCTTTTGCGCGGTGGTCGCGGCCGCGGTCCCCCTCCAAGCTACGACGACATTTGTGCCGGTCTCGAACCCGAAAGGGATCGCTTACGATGATGTGAGCCATACGCTGTACGTCGCCAGCGGCTCATCGGTCGTTCGCTACGATACGCAAACCAATCAATTCTTGCCGTCGATCGTTCTCGGGAGCGGCCAAGAGTCGCTGTACGGAATCGATCTCTCGCCCGACGGAAAGACATTGGCGGTCGCCGACGATCAGTCGACGACAAACACCAACTGGATCTACGAGGTCGACACCGCGACCGGCGCCGCCACGCAAGTGACGTTTCAGAAAAACGGGCCCTACGGCACCTACGAAGGCGGCACCGTCACGGTAGCCTTTGGCGCCGACGGCAACTTGCTGGTCTCATCCGACTTTCCCGGCTCCGGGCAGACTCCCTTGCGGCTATACGACCCTTCGACCGGCAACACGACGATCCTGGGATTGGTCGACCAGGCCTCGACGCTGGTTCCTAACGCCAACCGTGAAACGATTGCCATTGCCGAGGGAAACTCGTCGCTGGGGCCGATCGATAGCTACAACGTGGAGACCGGCGTGTTTCAACATGCGACGTACACGAACTGGTTCAACGCCGAGGTCGGCGTCAATAGCAGCGCCACGCAATATGCCGTTTCCACTTACGACGGCACGTTTATTTACAACAGCTCGTTTCAACAGATCGGCATGCTCGGACAGTATGCCAACAACGGTCCAATCGATGTCGTCTATTCTCCAAATTCGAACGTGATGTATGCCAGCTGGTGGTCCTATGGCAGCGGGACGCGGCAGGTGCGCGAATTCTCGACGACCACTTTCCAGCAGATTGGCACACTCGACGCCTTCGGATCGCAAAGCGGCAGCTTCAACCAATTCAGCAACTACAATTTCTCCAATGGCGACATGACGATCGCTGCCGACGGCAGTGAGCTGTTCGCGACGATTCCTGGAGGCATCAGTATCATCAACTTGCCGGAGCCGGGTACGTTCGTCTTGGCCGGGATCGGCCTGGTTGCGCTGGTGGGGGCCGCACGGCGCAACAAGCCCGGCCGCCGACATCGTCAGGCAACGTCCAAAAGGCCAATTTGGAAAGACGCAGCCCAGGGGAACTGATGCCATGAAACGGCGCGCGTTTTTTGGGACCGCCTTTGCTTTTGCCGCCGCTTCTCCGTCGTTTGGACAGCCGCGCCGGGGACGCTGGGATGACGCGGTCGCAGTGCTCGACCGGGCCGTGGCGGCGGGGCAGGTGGACGCGGCCGTGTTGCACGTGGTTCATCAGGACGAGTCGTTTACCCGCCACTTCGGCAGGGCCGGCTCCGACGACGCGATGTTCTTGCTCGGCTCCATTTCCAAGCCGATCGCCGTAACTGCGGTCATGACCCTGTTCGATCGAGGAAGTTTTCAGCTCGATGACCGTGTGAAAAAATTCTTGCCTGCGTTCGCGGGCGAGGGGCGGGACGAGGTGACGATTCGTCACCTGCTGACGCACGTCTCCGGCCTGCCCGACCAGGTGGCCCATAACGCGGAGCTGCGCAGGCAACACGCGGCACTAACCGAGTTTGCAGAACACGCGATTCGCGCTCGCCTCGATTTCGCCCCCGGTACTCGCTACCAGTATTCGAGCATGGGGATTCTGCTGGCCGCACGCATCGCGGAAATCATCAGCGAATTGGACATTCTGACGCTCGTCGAACGCAACGTACTTCAACCGCTGGGCATGAGACACTCGGCCCAAGGACTCGGGCCCTTCAAGCTGGAGGAGATGATTTCCTGCCAAAGGAAAGGGGCTTCGCCCGAGTCGGGAGGTGGCGATCCGCAGGCCAAGGATTGGGATTGGAACAGCCCTTACTGGCGGAAGCTAGGTGCCCCGTGGGGAGGGACACACGCTTCCGCGCCCGACCTTGCCACGTTTCTTGGCGACTTCATGGGCGCTCGCGGTCAGGTCGTAAAGCCCGAAACGGCACGGCTGATGATCAAGAACCACAATCCAGAGGGATTCACGCCGCGAGGATTGGGATTTGCCGTCGGCAAAGTTGCTTGCAGTCCCGGATGTTCGGAGCAAACCTTCGGCCATGGCGGCTCGACGGGCACGCTCTGCTGGGCCGATCCCGCGAGCGAGACCATTTGCGTCGTGCTCACCTCATTGCCACGCCCCGCCGGAGCGGAACATCATCCGCGCGAACTCGCCGCGGAGCGCGTTGCCGCCGCGGCGCGTAAAGAATGACGGCTCACATTGTCGGCAGTGGGGTCGCCATCCCGAATAGTCTCAGCGACCACAACGTCCGCAGGCGCCAAGCGGTTGAGGTTGCGCGGAGCGAGCGTGGGTTGCCGCGCCTCGTTCTCACCGTTTGCGGCTCGGCCGGCGCGGGCTGCGAACCGTCTTCGTGCGGAAGGAGGTGCCCACGATTGCAACCGGTTTGCGAAAAGGCGCTTGACGAATATGTCTAGTTTGATAGATTTAGTCGACTAAACGATGTGTATTCGGCGGAGTGCGAAACGGAGATCCCGATGGCCTCTACGCGATTGGGAAGAGTGCAGCTAATGATCATGCAGATACTGTGGGCGAAGGGACGCGCCACGGCCCGTGAAATCACCGACGCGCTGAACGCGATCGAGTTGATCGCCCACAGCACGGTGCAAACCTTGTTGCGGGGCCTGGAGGAGAAGGGCTCGATTTCGCACCATGCCGAGGGGCGGACCTTCGTTTTCGTGCCGCGGGTGGCCGACGACAAATTCAAGCGAAGTGCCACGCGAGATTTGCTCGATCGCGTCTTCGGCGGCAGTGCGGCGGCGCTCGTGGCTCATCTGCTGAAGAACGAAAAGGTGTCGCGGGCCGAGGTCGGCGAGATTCGCAAGCTCGTCAACCGTCGCGACAAGAAATAAGGATGGAGAGATGTTCTGGCACGAAATCCAAATCATCGTGCTCGACGCGGCCGCCGCGCTCATTCAATTTGCCGTCAATTGGCTGCTGCAATCGGCGCTGTTGATCGCAGCCGGGCTGGCCGTGGGGCAGCTCGTTGCCGGCCGTGGCTCGGCGGCGCAGTCGGCGGTTTATCGGACCACGCTGGCCGCGGTGCTCGTCTGTCCGCTTGTCAGTTGGCTATTGGCGGCGACAGGCGCAAACGGCTGGTCGCTCACGATGCCTCGGCCTTGGGCGCCGGAGGCGATCGCTCCCTCGATCGTCGATGCGTCCCGCGGCGGGCCGGTGCCGGCGCTTGCCGAACCGTCCCTGGCGGCGTCGCAGGCCAAAGCGGCGGAGCCGTGGCCGGTTTCCAGGGGCGGATCGACGGTTGCTGCCGACTCGGCCGCGGCCGGCATCGGTGACTCCGGTGGTGTACCGCCGATTGACGACCTCCGGTCGGCGATGGCTTCGATCGATTCCGCGGCGCGGAAGGCATCGTTTTCGGTTCGCGCGTTTGGCTGGCTGGCCCTGACGCTCGGCGCCTTGTGGTTCTTCGTCTCGGCGGTGCTGGTCGGCCGGTTGGGTTTGGCGTGGTGGAAGCTCGGCCGCTTGCGCCGCTCGGCGGTTTTGGCGTGCGATGCCAGCCGACAGCTTTGCCGGCAGATCGCGGCGGAGCTGGGGGTCGTTGCGGCGCCGGTGCTGCGTAGTCCGTTTTTGCCCAGTCCCTGCCTGGCCGGCTGGTTTCGTCCAGTGGTGCTGCTGCCCGAGGCCGATTTGGGCCTCTCGCTGCGCGACGTGTTGACCCATGAGTTGGCTCATCTAAAGCGGCGCGATTGCCATTGGACCATTTTGCGCCACGTGAGCCTCTCGATCTTGTTCTTCCAGCCACTGCTATGGAGACTTTCGCGGCGATTGGAGACGACGGCCGAGGAGGTCTGCGATGATTTCGTCGTCGAGCTCGGCGGCGATCGCATCCAATACGCCCACCGCCTGGTCGACATTGCCGAGCTTGCCGCGACACCCCTGGCCGTGGCCGGGGTCGGCATCGTTTCGCTCCGCTCGATGCTCGCCCATCGCGTGGGCCGGATCATGGACACTTCGCGACCGCTTTCGACGCGGATCGGCAGTTTGTTTTTGGCGTTGGCCCTGATTGGGGGCCTGCTGGGCACGGTTGCCGTCGCCCTGGTTGGAATCGGCCCCCGGCAGTCGGCTGCCGAGCCGGCCAAAATGCCCCCCGCGGCGAAAGACGATTCCCGTGCGGCGACGGAGACAAAAACCGCTGCTACCGGCGACGAGGCCGCTCCGGCGCCGATCGAGGCACAAACCGACACGCTCCAGAAGACGGTTCGGGTCGTTAACGAGCTTGGAGAACCGGTAGCCGGGGCCACGGTCGCGCCCCGGGCGATCCGATCCGTTCAAGGCGCTCATGGAGTGTGGATGCCCGGCGGTTTCGGCGACAGCACGCCTCCGGTTCTGACCACCGACGCCGACGGCAAGGCCACGATTCCATTCCCGCGATTCGCCAGGGCAGCCGAACGCATTCCACCGCGAGAATTGACCTGCCGCGTCGATCATCCCGATTACGCCGAAACCACTCAGAACGACGTTTCCGTCACTCCCGAAGAGTTGGACAAGGTAGCCACGGTCGTACTGCAGAAAGGCGCTCGCGTCGAAGTGACTCCGCTTCAGGGAGGGCAACCGTTGCCTGCGGATTGGGTGCGTGCGCAGTGGAGCGGTCCGGCCACGCGCGGCGCCAAGGTCAACGCCGACGGACGGCTAGAGCTGCCGCGGTTGGTGGCGGGGACGCAATTATTGCGATTGGCCTACGTGCCCGAGCAAGGCCCCCTGTTGATCAGCGATGTGGAAACGCTCAAGCTGACCAATGGCGAGCGGCGCGAGGTGAAAATCGAGGTGAAACCTGCGGCGCGCGTCGCAGGCCGACTCGACCCGGCGGTGCCGCGCCCGGTCAAAAACGGACGGGTCGTCGCCAGCATCATCGAAAAGAGAGAGGGTGATTGGGCGGGCCTGCACTGGGCAGCCACGGCCACGACCGATGTAGACGGAACGTTCGTGTTCGAGGATTTGCCCCGCGGCGACCTGCAGGTCATCGCCCTTTGCGATGGATTCATCGCGAAGGCGGGCATTCCACCGGCCTTCGCCGGGGAGTCGGCCGACCCAACCAGCCCCCAAGTCTTTCATTTGTCCGAGGCGGAGAATGAAATCGTCGTCAAAATGGTCCCCTCGGCCAGTTGCCGAGTACGGGTGCTGGATCCGGACGGAAATCCGCTCGCTGGGGCGATGTGCACCGTCTGGCCAGGCGTCCACTGGTGGGACGGCGGCAGCCAGGTGTACTGTGCCCCGGGATGGTCGACGGCCGAAGCGCTTAGAAATCCAAAGCCAGGCCCAGGATTAATCGAATCAAGGAAAGGGTACGAGAAGTTGTTCACAACCACGACCGATGCCGAGGGCATCGCGATCATCAAGGATCTTCCGGCGGCACAAGAGAGGCTTACCGTCCAGCATGACGACGTGGAGTTGCCACTCAGTAACGCGAAGGCGAAAGAGCGCTTTCGCCCGGTCGAGCTCAAAGCCGGTCAGCAAACCGAAGTGACCGTCCAACTGCAAAAGAAGGGGACGGAGTTCATCGGCTCCAGGTCACCGGGCGCGAATGAGAAGTCGCCGGAGGAATTGGCCAAGATGAAGGAGCAAGAGGCGGCGGCTGCGAAAAACGTCGCACTGGCAAAAAAATTCGACACTGCCGACGCGGCATACACCGCCCTGGCCGGGCAGTTTGACGCAGCCCGCGCCGCGTTCGTCGAAGCGAGGCAGCAAGCTGGCACCGACAAAAAGCGGGCGGAAGCACGACAGAGTCGACCGGAGCCGCTCGAATATATGCCGGCTTTCTTCCTGATCGCCGAACAGTATCCGGACGATCCGGCGGCGGTCCTCGCGCTCGTCTGGATCGCGCGGCACCGTGTGTTCGGAGAGGAGGCCGCGAAAGCGCTGAAGATCCTCAGCTCGAAATACAGCCGGAGCAAGGGGATCGCGGCCTACGTGGCGACGCCATTCCTCTACGGCGAACCCTTCGAACCCTACGAAGAGTTTTTGAGGACGGTCTTGAAAGAGAACCCCGACCGCAACGTGCAGGGGGCGGCGACTGCAATCCTGGCCAGTTATTTGAAAATGGCCGTGAACACCTCGCGGAGCAGATTGGTCGAAATCGCTCTGGGCCGGTGGAACCGACGCGCAGAAAGTCTGGCGGCCCTGAATCACCTGAAGGAGCGAGGCCTGGACAACGTCGCTGCCGAGTCGGAAACGCTCTTCGAGCGGGTGATCCAGGATTATCCAGACGTCCAGCTCGAGCGGTTCCAGCCCCACGACGCCGGAACCTTCGCGAAGGGGCAATTGTTCGAACTAAAGAACCTTTCGATCGGCAAGCCGGCGCTCGAACTGGAAGGGACCGACATCTCGGGCGCAAAGCTGAAGCTGAGCGATTATCGCGGCAAGGTGGTCGTGCTCGAATTTGGCAGCCATCGGACGTGCGGCATCTGCCGGGCGCTGTATCCTGACCTTCGGTCTTTGGTGGAGCAATTCGAGGGGCAGCCGTTCGCGTTGATTGGCATCAACGCGTATGACGACCTAAATGAGCTGAAGGAATTGACGAGCAAAGGGGAAACGACTTGGAGAGTGGTGTGGGATGGCGACGAAGCAGAAGGCCCGATTTGTTCGCAATGGTTGATCACAGGCATGCCGACGGTCTATGTGCTCGACCAGGCCGGGGTGATCCG
>DATJTR010000459.1:0-7856 GCA_035503215.1 Pirellulales bacterium | reverse complement strand
TTGCAAGTCGGAATCCATCAGCACCACCGCGTCCCCCTTGGCATGGGACAAACCGGCCTGCACGGCGGCTTGATGCCCGAAGTTGCGGGCCAGGTGGATCACGCGAACGTGCGGATGGCGCTCGGCCAATTGGTCGAGATTCTTCGTGGTGTCATCGGTCGAGCCATCGTTGACGAAGATGATTTCCAGGCCCGTGCCGCACGTGGCTACCGCTTTTTGAACGCGACGGTGCAATTCGTCGAGCACTTTGGCTTCGTTGAAAACCGGCAGCACGACGCTGATGAGAGCTTCTTTCAGCGGGGGACGGGACATGGGATTTCCAGACTGCTAACTGAGGATGACTTTGTCGAGTATCAACGTGGCCGCGCGGATGACCACGCACGGACGAACGACGGTGGCGCAGTGCATGTGGCGCGCGGAGCAGCGCGGCCCGGTGGAACGGTACGCTCAGGTGAGCGACGAATCCGCCGTGGCCAAGGCTCGGTTGGCCCGAGGGACTCGCTGTGCCGTCCCGCGCAGGCCAAGCCACGCGGCAATGGCCAACTGGGCACACCACAAACCTAGGCCAAGAGTGGACAGAATCCGGCCGAACCGAAGGCTAAACGGCCGGAAGTCGAGGCCGACGCGATGGTCCCCCTCTTCGACCACCAGCCCCAGAAAATCCCGATTTACCCGCAAAACCGGCACGGGCATGCCGTCGACCGTGGCCTGCCAGCCATCGTGATAGCTCGTCGTTACGACCAGCAATTGCCGGCCGGTGGTATGCGTGCTGAGGGTGAACCGGCCCGGCTGCTCGAGGAGCTCGCCGATCGTGCCCGGGTTGCCTGGCGTCAAATCGAGCGGCTCGGTCCGCGAGGGCGGATCGAGCAACTCGCTGGTGGAGACCGGCGTGCCAGGTTTCGGAACAACCAGCACCGTGCCGGGCTCTAAGGCCGCCGCAAGCGGGGCTTCGGCCGTGTCAACGATTGCCCGCGTCGCCAGCCGAACCGGCGGCAGTGGATCAGGCACTGCGATCCAATCGATCTGGCCGAAGGCGCCCCCTGCGCCTTGCTGGGCCCGAAAACCGGCGCCGGCAATCCGCAACGCGATGGGATCGCCGAGATCGAGCTTGCGGGCGGGAACCAGGCCGGCATAGCCGTCGGCGCGGCGGAAGCCTGCCAGGAGAATCTGATTGCCGACTTGCAGTCCGTCGGCCGGTGTGCTGGTCGGCTGCGCCACGACTGGCCGGTCGGAATTGGGAGGGACGCTTTGCGCGTGGGAGTATTGATCGAGTCGATCGGTATGCGTCAGCACGGCATAGCTCAGGCCGTAAGCGCCCAAGTCGAGGGTCATCAATAATATGAGCGCGGCGGTTGCAAGTCGTGAACCACGCAAAGCGCTGGCCAGCATGAGGGCGGCGAGCACAAACAAAAACGGCCCGGTCGCGATCAGCGGCCAGCTCGAGACGAATTGAGGCCAAACGAGCGTTCCGGCGACCGCCACCAGAACACTTGCGAGCGAGACCGCCCAAAGCGGTCCGGTCGCCGCACGGCGGTCTGCGGCTCGTGCTTCGGTCAATCGTTGCCAGGCAATCGCGGTTAGCAGACTGGCGGCGGCATAAATCCAGACAATCGAGCGGCATGGAAAACGGAATTTGCCGACCAGCGGCAAACGGTGCCACCACGGCCCGAAACCATGTTCGCCCACGGCCAGCACCAGTGCGATACCGGATACCCATAGGGCGGCCACGATCCATGGCCGGTGGTTTCGCCAAAGCTGCCGCTGGGTGAGCAGCCAAACGCAGAGCAATAGCGGCACGGCACCGAAATACAGGCCGAGTTCGTGCGTGTTCTGTCCGACAACCCGCGTGGCGAACAAATACGGAGCCACCGTCTGCAGAAGATTCAGCGGATGCAGCGAGCCGGAGCCGGCAAACGCGGCATCGGCCGACTGGCGGGTGGAGTGGAATAGGGCGTCGAGCGATGGAATCAGTTGAACGCCACCCAGCAGAACGCCGGCCGTGCCTGACAAAAGCAGAAAGCCCAGTTGACGCCAGCGCGGTGCAGCGCCGAGTCCCAGCCAGACGCACACGAAAGCGTACGGAGCGGCCACGAGCGACCCGAGCCAGACATACTGCGGATAGCCAATCAAGATTTCCGAACCGAGCAGCAGCGAAACCACCGCAAAGGCCCAAGCGGAAACCGTGCGCCGATCCGCGCCGTCGGGCGGCGCGTCGGTCGCTCGCGTCACGAGTGCACGATCGAGCGCCCACAGGAACCAAGGCCAATGCGCGACGACAGCCACCGCATTGGGATGCACGAAATGCAGCAGATTGAATCCGGAAAAGGCAAACGCCACTGCGCCCACGAGAGCCGCGTCGCGCCGGCCCAGCCAGCGGCAGAGCAGGCAGTAGCAGCCCAAAAGCATCAGCGGATAGCTAAGGAGAAGTTCCAGGTCGAAAGCGACCGTGAGCGGCAGAAAGCGATACAGAAGCAGATGCAGCGGGTGGTAGGTGCCGACCTGTCCTTCGCCGGTGAGATAAAAGCCGTTGAAGAGCGCGGGCAACCAATCGAACGCTTGGCCAGCCTGCAATTGCTGGGAGTAAAAAGCGCGCAGCGGCAGGTGAAACGCCCCCAGATCGTCGGCCACGAACACCCGGCCCAGGACTAGCGGAATCGCCATTGCCGCGCACAGCGCGGCCGCGGCCGCCGCGAGCCAGACGAGCCACCGTCGTTCGATCGCCGGAGCTGATGTCGGGTGTTGCATGGCGAAGAAAGCGTGCCGCGAGCTGACGACCGAAATCGTCTTACGACACCAGCGCTCCGGGAGGACGGCGCAATTGCTGGAGATGAGGGACGTCGAGAATCTGGAACGGACTGGCGACCTCTTCCCAACGTTCGCCAAGTTGATCGATGCGCCGGCTGGCAACCGGCCCCAGCGTATCGGCGGCGAGCTGCAGGTAGCTGACGGCCGTCGGTTCCAGCCCCATGATCCTGGCGATCGTCGCATCGACGGCCGTGGGGCAGGTGCCCACCACGACGAGCCCCATTTGCTTGGGGCTGCCCATGATCGGGCCATCTCCTTCCATGCAGGTGATGCCGTCGACGATCGCCACGGTTTTGGGGAGGGAGGCGTTGATGTCGAAGACGGTCTCCGGGATGCCGGCGTGGTGCAGCACGTTTTTCGGCCAGCCATATTTGATGCCGGGAATCACGCCGTACAGATTCTTCAAGGCCGCGGTAAAGCCGACCCAGTGATGCGTTTTCAGCTTGGGCATCGACACGAGCAAATCGGCTTCGACCACCGAGCGCGGGAAGTAGAAACCGGCCAACTTGCTGGCCGCACCGCGATTCGGCATCCAGACCACTTCCTCGTAGTTCAGATCCGAGAAGGAAATCGAGGCGGCGTCGAGTTGTTCTTGGACGCCCGACTCGACCAGCGCTTGCTCGGTGTCGCGCATGTGGCCGGGCCCTTCGCCCACGTTGACTTCGGCCCCCCAGCGACGGAAGACTTCGGCCGCGGCGACGATCATCGCCGGATGGGTCGTCATGTGGGGAATCTGGCGGTTGGGCTCGACCAGATTCGGCTTGAGCAACACGCGCTTGCCCGCCAGGCTGCGCAGCTCGATCCCCGCGGCCACCAGGCCATCGGAAATCGTTCGCTCCAGCGATCCCTCGTAGGTTTGATTGCGGGCGATGAACACCTTGGCGTGAGGCCGGAACCAATCACGAACGACCGGGTAAGAAAGCATTCCCGCCAGGGCCGCACCGCCGCCCCATAGGACCTGGCGACGGTTAAGCTTGAACGAGCGCGGATCAAACGCTCGCGGTGGCGCTTTGCGTTCCGTGAACGATTTCGGCAGCTTGGGGTTTGGCGTCATCGGGACCGCTCCGGCGGTGGGGTGGTAAGCGGACGGTCCTCTGCTCGGGCCGCCAATGCCACCAGCGACAACTTATAGGCGCTGCGGTCGCGGACCAACATCCGCTCGCCGGCGGCGGCCAACAACGGGCCGGCCATGGCAAACCGCCGCTCGTGCGCGGCCAACCCCAGCAGGCCGAAACAGAGCGAAGCGGTCGCGGTGCGGCGATTCAATTGCCTTTCGACATAGTCACACGTTCGGCCGATGCGCGGGTCGTCGATCCGCTCTCCTGCCAGCGCCAACAAACAAACGCCGCTGGCTTGCAAGTGAGGTAGAAGTTGCTGCCCCAGCACGAACGTATTGCCGAAGTTGCAGCCGCCATCGGGAAGCAAACGGTCGACGAGCAAGCGAACCGCCTCGCGGGTGCGAGCGTGCTGGCTCATCCCAATCGCTTTGAGAGCCAGGACCGACCAGGCGGTTGGTTCGATCCATGAGTGAGTTCCCTCGACCCAAGGCCAGCCGATCAAGGTCGAGTCGTGGCCGGTAGTCTCGATTCGTTCTAGCGGCTCTCCGCGGGCTCCCAAGAGCCAATCAGTGCCGCGAGCGGCCGAAGCGAAATAGCGCAGGCTCTTGTTGCCGGCATGACGATCGGCCAAGGCCCAAGCCAGCACCGCTTGAGCCGTCGTCCAGGCGGGAGTCGGTTGACCGAGCATCACTCCGACGCTGCCGTCGGCGCCCTGAAGGTCGGTCAACCAATCGAGTGCGGAACTGCCGGACTGTCGGTGGGCCATGAGCGCCAGCGCCGTCAAGGCGGCCGGTTCGCTGGCCATGGGCGAATCGCCGTGATAGGCCCAGGCGGTCTGGCCCGTCAGCCACGCGACGATCGTCTCGGACGAATCCATACAACCCGCCTAATTCCTGCAACCACTTCGCGTGGACGAATCTTCGCCTCTCCGCCCCCTTGCCGGAAAGGGATCGGACCTACACGCGTCAGAGTAAAGGATAGCTTTGGTTATCGGCCGGCGGGCCCGGGCAGGCGCATCGCGAGGGGCCGTATGACCCTCCTCAAGGCGGAAACAGATCGGCCATCGGGGTTGGTGCTGTCGTCGCCTGGACCGTTGATCCGCCGCACTGCTGTCAGAGAAAAAACGCATGGAAACACGAGTCCTGGAACCGACCGCCCCGCGCGGCAAGCACGGTGCCGCGGTGCAATCTCAGGCACGCGGCAGCGCTTGGCGCTTGGTGACGGTGGCGAACCTGCTGGCACTGCTCGTCGCGGCCCTGGTGCTGCGCGGCTGGCAATTGGGTAATATTCCGGGGCTCAACGGCGACGAAGCCTGGTTGGGAGTCCAAGCGAATCATCTGGCGGCCGGAGAAGCGATCGCGTGGCGCACGCCCACCGGCAACCCGGTCAATCCCTTCCTGCTGTTGCCGGTGGCCGCCTTGCAATGGGTGTTTGGGTCATCGGTCGTGGCGTTGAGGGCGACCGCGGTGGCAAGCGGCATTGCGGCGCTGGTGGCAAATTTTTGGCTTTGCCGGCGGGTTTTCGATCGCCGCTCCGCGGTGATGTCGACGGCACTTTTGGCCGTCCTGCCGATCACGATTGCCTATAGCCGCTTTGCTTGGGACGCCAGCCAAACGCCGCTGGCAACGATCCTGGTTTTGTATTTCGGTCTCGCGACCATCGAACGGGCGCTCGTGCGCCCGGCGGCCGCTGGCAAATACTGCAGCTCGCTGCCAGCCGTCCAAACGCAAGCCGATTGGCTGCCGGCGCTCGTCGCTTTCGGCATCGCCATCTGGATCCATCCGACCAATGTCTTCGCCGGGTGGCTGTTGATCGTGCCGGCGATCTTTCGCTATGGCGAGGATTGGCGCGGCGCAATTCGGGCCGCCTGGCGGCCGGTGGACGAGGCGGGCGGATGGCAGCGGTGGATGGCTGTCCGGGTTGGAGCCGCGGTGATTGGCGTGGCGCTGTTGGCCGGCGCCTGGCTGTGCCGTGGGTTGATCGGTACGGCGATTTGGCGACTACTTGATCCGGCACAAGCCGGCCTGTTTCTGCGACGGCTGGTTCAGCTTTTCTCCGGAACGACGATCTTTGAATTCATTCCCGGTCCGCCGCGGACTTCGACCGCCTTGGATGCACTCGACATTGGATTCGTATCGCTGGCCACTGTCTCGGTATTGGGGCTTTCGCAGCGGTTGCGGAAAAACGATTCGGCCCGCGAACGCTGCCTGACCGTGGCGATGACGCTCATGGTGGGCACGTTCTATTTGGTGGCTGGGCCGGAAGCGCTGGCGCCTCACTTCGAACGCTATGGGATGTGTTTGGTTGCTCCCGGCGCAGTCCTGTTGGCGATTGGCTGGAGCTATTGGCTCGTGCCTCGTGGCAACGGCCAGGGACGAGCGATACGCGCCCGCGCCGTGGGTGTGGTGATGGCCGTCGTGGCCTGGGCGAGCCTGGCTAATTTCGTGTGCGACTATTTTGAGGTGTTCCACGCGAGCGGCGGCACTTCGCATATGGCCTTCCGCACTGCGGCGGTCGAGCCAAAGCTGGCGGCTCTCGAGGCGATCGTTGCGGCCAAAGAAGAAACCGGTCGGTCGGCGGCGACGGGCGCCGCGCAGGGAGAGATCTGGATCGTGGCCGATTCCTGGTGGAGCTATTGGCCCCTGGCCTATTTCGCCGGGGGACGCCACGACGTGCATGTCGTTCCCCGTGACACCTGGCCGCAGGAGAGGGGCCGGATCGCCGCCGACGACGAACTGTGGCAAGTCGGTTTCGTCACGGCAGGCGGCACGTATTTGCCAAAAGAAACGGGTTTAGCGAATGCTCCGGCGGGCAGCCAGATTTCACCTCAGGAAATCGTCGTGCGTGATTACGGCGGCGAACCGCTATTGCGGATTGAGCGACTCGTAACGCCCTCTGATCGGCGGCCTCATGATGCCGAAGTCCCGGCCGAAGCGACGCAGCCGGCACGGTTTGACATCGGCCGCAAATAACCTACGGTTCCAGCAGGCAGTGGGAGCGCAGGCATCCGAGTCCGCGCAAGCGGACGTGCAGCGCCAGGCACCTGTTGCTGGAAGTTTTTTTAGGCCAAGTCATGTTTCCTTTCGTTGCACAAGAATCGGTCTTCGAGGCGGTCGAGATGGCCGTCATGTTCTTCAGCCTGTTGGCTGCGATGCTCGGAATGTTCGTCGGGCGACAAGCCTGATCGAATCGCGAGAGCCAAGAACGCGACCGATCGGACAATTAAACACATTTTCTTCCCGCGGCGACGCGGCGCGCGTGGCGGTCCGAACCGGCTCGCGTATCCGTTTGCTAGCGGGATTGCGACCACTCCAACACGAGGAAAGAGCAGATACATGGACGCCGCACACATTGAGCACATGCTCGTCGAAAACTGGCACGTTTGGCTGGTCACCGTGACGCTGATCGTGGCCGCGGTGATCGACGGCTTGCAGCTCAAAGTTCCTAACTGGATCACCTTCCCGATGATTCTCAGCGGTTGGATCTACTCGACCGTGACCTTCGGCTGGGAAGGGCTGGGAGCCAGCCTGCTGGGCACGGCGGTCGGCCTGGGTTTGTTGTTGCCAGCCTACGCCATCGGCGGCATGGGAGCGGGCGACGTCAAGCTGTTGGCGGGCGTCGGCGCCTGGATGGGAACGATCATTACGATCTATGCCTTCTGCGTGTCCGCACTGCTGGGCGGCGTGATCGCCATCGGTATGGTCCTGTATCGCCGGGCGTGGGAAAAGCACCGCGACCAGTTCTGGACCATCGTCAACGAAGTCACCACCATTCGCGATCCAGAGTTGCTGTCGGCGATAGCAGCCGAACGCAAGAAGTCGATGCTGCTGCTCCCTTACGGTATCCCGATCGCGCTGGGATCGATCGCCTACTTCGTCTGGGCCGGCTTGCTGATCTGAACCAATCGAGTCCATCACTCGCGGCGCTCCCCGCCGGTTTCGACCGGACGGGGCGCGCTCGGCTTCTCAGGAAATAGATCGGGCGCTTTCCTAG
>DATJTR010000458.1:0-9570 GCA_035503215.1 Pirellulales bacterium | reverse complement strand
AGCTGCGGCATGAGTGTTGCTGTGTTCATACGGAAACTTTCTGGGCTCCCCGAGCCACCCCCCGTCCATGACTTTCCAGCCACAGGAGCTTTGCAATGATTGCTCAGGATGTACTCGAAGGCAGATGGCACACGATTCGTGGCAAATTGAAGGCAAAATGGGCAAAGTTGACCGAGGACGATTTACTTCATGTCGATGGTGGTATCGAACAATTGATCGGTCGCATCCAGCGGCGAACCGGTGAATCGCGGGAAGCGATCGAGCATTTCATCGATCAGGCTGCCGCCCAGGCCTCGCAGGCGGCCGGCGGCGTGCAGCATAGTGTTCACGAATCGCTGGAACGCGCGCATCAGGCCATCCATCAAGGGCTGGAAGCAGCCGGGCAAACCGCCAGCGATGCAGCCGAGCATGCGCGGCATCATTACCGACGGGCGGAAGAAGCCATTCACAACCGGCCGGCGCAGGCGGTGTTGATGGCTTTCGGCGCCGGGTTGGTTGCCGGTCTGGGGCTGGCGATGCTCGTCGGACCTCATCGCCGAGAATCCGTCTCCATCAGGCCGATGATACGGCGGCGCGGCGAAAACTTGGGGCATCACATCAGCGACGCGATTCTGCACGCTTTGCCCGAATCGTTGGGTGGACGTCGCCGAGCGTAGCTCCTTTGTCCAGACGAATTGAAATTCGGGCAGCGTGCCCGCGCGCAGCCAGCGAGGGCGTTCGATCTGCAGTTTCTTCCAGACTAATTCATGGAGATGCGAAATCATGCCTACGACCTCACGACGAAACCATCGCCAATCAAAGGCCGAAACCCCGGTGGCAGCCGAGGTCAGAGATTTGCTCGACGAAGACAACGTCAAGGAGATGGCACACGACGCAACCGAGTATTTGACCGATTATGCCCGCCAAAAACCGGGGACCGCGGCGCTGATCTGTCTGGGGATCGGCTTCGTACTGGGTTGGAAGCTCAAGCCTTGGTGAGGCAGGCGGCCTCTGCCTCAACTGGCACAGACCGTCCTGGCCGCGATGTCGAACCGCGTCAACCGAGCAGCCCTTGGATGACGTGGCCATGCACGTCGGTCAAGCGGCGGTCGATGCCGTTGGAGCGATAAGTGAGCTTCTCGTGATCGATGCCCAATAGATGCAGCACCGTGGCGTGTAGGTCATAACAATAGGTTGGATTAATTGCAGCCTTGTACGACCAAAGATCACTCTCGCCATAGGTCGTGCCGGCCTTGATGCCGCCGCCGGCAATCCAGGAAGTGAATGTGAAGGGATTGTGGTCGCGCCCCTTGCCCTGCGCGCAGGGCATGCGGCCGAACTCGGTCGTCCAAATCACGAGCGTGTCGTCGAGCATTCCCCGGGCCTTGAGGTCGTGGATCAAAGCGGCCGCGGGGCGATCCATGCTGGCCCCCATGTCGCCGTGGTCTTTGGCGATGTCTTCGTGGCTGTCCCAATTTCGCCGCGGAAAGCCGTTGTCGGCGCCGCTCCACACCTGCACGAAGCGCACCCCGCGTTCCAACAGCCGGCGAGCGAGCAAACAATTGCGGCCGAAATCCTCGGTCACCTTTTCGTCTAAACCATAGGCCTTGCGCGTGTCGGCAGTTTCGCCCGAAATGTCGAGCACTTCCGGAGCGCTGAGCTGCAGCCGGGCCGCCAATTCGTAAGAGGCGATGCGCGCCTCGAGCCGCGTGTCTCCCTCGCGCGTCGCCAGGTGCTCGCGGTTCAATTGCTCCAGCAAGCCTCGACCGGCCGCCTCGCTGTCGCGAGTGGCAAAGGTCACGTCGGAGGGGGCGAACAAGTCGGCAATGGGGTTGGCGGCGCTCGGGCGAATGAGCGTCCCCTGATGGGTCGCCGGCAGGAAGCCCGCCGACCAATTGCCCGGACCGTTGGGTGCAAAACCACGCATGTCGGGCAACACGACGAACGTCGGCAAATCGTGGTTCATGCTGCCCAGGCCATAAGACAGCCAGGCACCCATGCTGGGAAAACCGGGCAGCACGAACCCCGTATTCTGCATGAAGGTGGCGGGACCGTGCACATTCGACTTCGAAACCATCGAATGAATGAATGCCATCTCATCGACGCAAGTCGCCAGCTGGGGAACCAGGTCGCTCATCCACTTGCCGCATTGGCCGTATTGTTTCCAACCCCAAGGGCTGGCCATGCACGGGCCCGGCGAGCTCTGAAATAGCTCGACCTTTTCTCCCGGGTCGAACGCCTGGCCATTGCGCTTGATGAGTTCGGGCTTGTAGTCGAACGTGTCGCACTGGCTGGCCGCGCCGGACATGAAAAGCTGGACGACCCGGCGGGCCTTGGCCCGATGATGCAATCCGCCGTTTAAATCGGCCGCCGGGGCAGGCGATCCGCTGTCGGCCAACAAACCGGCATCCCCCAACAGCGTGGCCAGCGCGATTCCGCCCAGCCCGCCCCCCAGGTTCCAGAGGAACTCGCGCCGGTTGCGGGATTCCGCGGGCGGAAGCGGTGGGGCGAACGCCGGTTCGGCCGACGAGCAGTGGTGCGAAAACCGCGTAGGCATGATCAGCCTCTGGCGCTTTCTGGTGGATCAATCGACAAACAAAAACTCATTGCTATTGAGCAGCACACGGCAAGCACTCGCCAAGCCAAAACGGCCAATATAGGCCGCGAAGACCTGCGTCTCGGCGGCAGTCGGAGGGCGCCCCAAGCACAAACGATAGGCCGCCTCGATTTGGCCCGCCGGCTCGGCGTGCGCCTGACTCACGCGCTCGGCCAGATGCTGCGATTGCGAGAGCACGAAGCGATTGTTGTACAATGTCAGCGCTTGAATTGCCGTCAGCGTCGTATTGCGCTTGGGCGTCAACAGCGACGGATCAGCACAATCGAGGCTCTCCATGAACGGGTCGGGGACGCTACGGACGATGAAACGGTAGATTCCGCGACGGAAACTCTTGGGATCTTCGACGTCGAAGCGGGCGTAATCGTAAATCGGTGAGTGATCGTCCTTGAAATAGAACTGCTGCACCGATGGGCCCCCCATCGTCAGATCGAGCTTGCCCGAGACAGACAACATCGCATCGCGAACCGACTCCGCATCGAGCCGAGCGCGATTCATCCGCCACAACAGCCGGTTGCCGCCATCGACTCGGGCAGCTTCGGGCCGGTCGGTCGAAACTTGCCGATAGACAGCGCTGCTGACGATCAAACGATGCAGCGATTTCAGCGACTCTCCGCCGTCCAGAAACCGGCGGGCCAACCAATCGAGCATTTCGGGATGACTGGGTAGCGAGCCCATGCGGCCAAAATCGTTCGGCGAATCGACGATCCCCTGCCCGAAGTGATAGTGCCAAATCCGATTCACGATCGACCGCCGCACCAGCACGTTGCTGGGATCCGCCAACCAATGGGCCAAAGCGACCCGGCGCTCGCCTTCGTCGTCGGGGTTCGACAAGGCGAACAAGGCGGGTGGCCCCGACACCGATGCGATCGCACCGGGCGTCATTAATTCCTTTGCATTGCGGACGTCGCCACGAGCCAAAAGATGAACTGGACGAGGCTTCTGCGTAGGCGACAATGTGCCAATCGGTGCGAAGTCGTGCGTCGCGGCAAATACCAGCCGCTGAGGGGGCAAGGCTTCGATCTGGCGGCGCACGTCGGCGAGCTGCGATTGGACGTCGGCCATTTGCCGCCGCGGTTCGGCGGGAAGTAGCGCGTCGATCAATTTCGTTCGCTGGACGGAAAGCTTATCGATTTCGGCTGCCAATTGCTGGCGATGAGTGACCTCGCCGTCCCCTTCGAACTGCAACTGCTCCTGGCTGCTGTAGCCATCGACCAGATTGACTTGCGCCCAACTTGGGCTGGCCTCGATCGAGTCGAGTGCGCTGACCATCGCTCCCCGGGCTATATCGGTCTTGTCCGATAGGGCGACCAACTCGGCCAAAGCCATGCACCAATCGCCGGTGCGCTTCCAGAGTCGCGTGGCGGTGACACGCACATAGCGGCCGGCTTTCCCATCGACGGCAATCCGCACCGGCACGTCGCCGGGATTCGCAAAATCGGTCGCCGTGTGATCGGCGACGACGATCGATTGTGCGAAGTCGGGCTGCTCGGAAATCTCTACCCGAAAGCGGGGCGGAAAGCCGAAGCCGGGCCCCGGGTGGCCGCCATAAATCACGAAGGCGGGCACCAGGATCAATTCATCGATCGGCCGAGTCGCCCCCAGATCGACTTGGACCCACTTGGTGACGTCCGCATGGTCAACGATCTGCGTGTGATATCCAAGCGTCGGGCTGCGACGGCCCTCCTCGATGGGCGTCGCCGCCAGTTCGACCCCTAACTGTTTGATGCGCTGCTCGAGCGCGGTGGCCTCCGGCGTCATCGCCGCGGCAAACACCTGCTCGAGTTGCTGCCGCCGTCCATCGAGTTCCCGCATATGGGCCGCGAGCTCGTGACGCTTCTGGGCGACGGCCGGATCGGAATCATACGTCTTCTCGGCCCGATCGATGCCGGCGAATACTGCTTGCAGGCGGTAATAGTCGGTCTGCTTGATCGGGTCGAACTTGTGATTGTGGCAGCGTGCGCATTGCACCGTAAGACTCAGAAACGTATTGCAGGTCGCCGCCACCATGTCGTCGCGGTCGTTGCTGCGGGCGATTTCCTTATCGACCGTTCCCTCGCCCAGCTCAGTGTGTCCCACGTGGTCCCAGGGCCCGGCAACGATGAAGCCCGTGGCCACGATGCCAGCCGGATCATCGGGAAACAATACGTCGCCCGCCAATTGTTCAAGAATGAACCGGTTGTACGGTTTGTCTTGATTCAGCGCAGCGATGACGTAGTCGCGATAGGGCCAGGCGTTCATCCGGACCTTGTCTTTGTCGTAGCCGTGCGTCTCGCCGTAATGAACCACGTCGAGCCAGTGCCGAGCCCAACGTTCGCCATATCGCGGCGAAGCCAATAGGCGCTCGACCAGTCGTTCGTATGCGTCAGCCGCTGGATCGGCAAGGAAGGCGTCGATTTCCTCCGGCGTCGGCGGCAGACCGTGCAAGTCGTAGGTCAAACGGCGAATCAACGTCCGCCGGTCGGCCTCGGGCGACGGCTCGAGATTGTTCTGCTGAAGTTTATCGAGCACGAACGCATCGATGGGCGTGCGGACCCAAGCCGAGTCGAGCTTAGGCACCGCCGGAGCGGCAAGCGGCTGAAACGACCACCAATTAGCGTCAATTTCACGCTTGTCCGTCAGGGTTGCATCGGCCGGCCAGACGGCTCCGGCGGCGATCCAGCGGCGAATCGTTTCCACCTCGTCCGGCTTGAGCGGCGCCGCATCCTTGGGCATCTCGGGCTTGTCGCCCGATATATAGTCGACCAGCAAGCTTTCGTCGGGTTTGCCCGGGACGATCGCCGCCCCGCTCTCGCCGCCAGCCAGGGCACGGCCCGCGTCGACCAGGCTGAGCTTGCCTTTCGCCTTCTCGCCCTGATGACAAGCGACGCAATGCCGCTCAAGAATCGGAGCGACTTGCCGGCGGAAGTCAGGCGGATCGTCCGCACAGGCAGCGCGGGAGCCAAAAGAAACGAACGAAGCTGAGAGGATGCCAATGGCAATCCAAAACGCGCGGCAGCGGAGGGCAGAATCCATACTCGACCGGCGGGCGGGGTTGGCGAGTTCTTTGAAATCGCGGCGGGCCAAGGGCGCGTTGCAACACCCCCCAGTTTAGCCCCCGTCAGTCGCAAAGGCTAGTAAGTTTGTGGCACGGCCGCACCACTGCGCAAAATCCCACGGCGACGCGGGGTTTGACACTCATGCAACCGCTCGTTTCCCATGGCGCAAAGAAACGGTCGGTCCGACTCGAGAGTGCACTAGGGCACCCCCGAATCGGCCGACCGTTCTAAAAAACTACATGCCGCGCGTCGCGCGACACGATTGGCAAATCTCTTAGCGACGCGTACCCAGTGGTTTCACGGTCGTCTTGGCCACCGTGCTGCTGGTGGCGGTCGGAGCTGGGGTCAAACCGGAGGTGTGCAAATTGGCAAAGCTGTTACCACCGTTATCGGTATAGGTGTTGGCGGTGCCGAGTCCAACGAGCGTGGTGAAACCGGTCGTGGTCGTGGTGCCGATCGCCAAGCTGCCGGCCCCCGTGCCCAATCCGACGCCGAGCTCGTCGAACGTCGAACCGGTAATCGACACGATGTCGGTGGTGCTATAGCCGGTAAAAATGCCGGCGCCATCGGCCGTCACATCGTCGAGCGTGATGGTGTCGGTGGCCGTATTGGCAAAAGGTCCACCGCCGTGACCAAACAGTCCGCCAATCGCGCTGGCGATGCGAATGTCGCTGGAGATGCTGCCGCCGCCGCTGCCACCGTTGGCGCCGCCACCACCGCCGAAGCCTCCAAACCCTCCGCCAAATCCACCGAACCCGCCAAAGAGGCCTCCAAACGAGTAGCCGCCGGTGATCAGCAGAGTGTCGCCGACCGAAACTCCGGTGGCCGAGAATGAGGTATCCCCCGTTCCCAACTGCACGTCGAGATCCTGACCGACAGCCACGTCGCCATCAGCGACCACTTGGGCCAGAGCGACCGCATGAGAAGCCGTCTTCACGGCATCGATCGAAAGCGTTGGACTACCCAGCGTGATCGAATCGTCGCCGGAACCGACACTAAGCGACTCGGTGCGACCGACCGACGTCGAAGCCTCGGTGACCGTGTCATCACCGTTGCCGAGACTGATGGTGAGGCCGCGGGTGATGGTCACGCCCGACGAAGCCACGGTCGAGCCGCCGATGGCTACGGTGTCGTCGCCACCGCCGGCCGAAATCGTTTCGTCGCGAGAGACGGCCAGCGACAATTCGGTGATCGTGTCGTCGCCATCGCCGAGGTCGATCGACAGGCTGCGTGAAACGGTCACATCGGTGCCGCTCGAAGGAGTTTCGCCAATCGTCACCGCATCGGTGCCACCGCCGGCGCGAATCGAGAGGTTGCCGCCAATCGTCACCGCGTTGGCCGAGGAGGTGATCGAGACGGCCGGCTTAGCGGCGGCCACGGGCGCGGGAGTCGTGATGGCAGCCAACGTACCAATGTCGATCGTGTCGTCGCCAGCTCCGCCGCTAATCGTCAAGTTTCCGCCCACCGAGAGATCAGCAACGCTAACGGTGACGTCGCCGGCACCGAGACGCATCGTGATGTTGCCGGTGACGCCGGTCACAGTGATCGAACCATCAGCCGTGCCGGGCACGGACGTGCCGTTCTGCGTTCCATTGATTTGCGTGCCGTTGCCGTCGCTGCTGGTAAAGCCCGTGATGACGACGTCGCCGGTCGTGCCGTCGCCGGTGACCGAGAACGCATCATCATTGCCGTCGCCCGTGATCACCAAATTGGCGTTGTTGACGACTGCCGTAACAACGTCGGCCGCCAGCATGCGCCGAGTCTCTAATGATTCGAACCGTCGGGGATTCCTCTTGTCGCGAAACATGCCTGTCCTCCACTCTCTGTAAGTGTTCCAGAATTTCACGGCATTTCACATTGCTGCACCCGCGCGCTACGAGCGTGCACTCGATCGATGTGAAACGCCTCTTCCGATGGAAAAACGATGGGCAATGAAGTGCCCGCTGGATAGGAACGCTTCGCAAAATCGTCCCGGCAGATGTCGCGAAGCTCTGCGCATTCTAGCGAGTCCGGTCGTTAAACAAATAGCGTGGGAAGAAATTTCTGCTTAATGGATCCACGAAGCGCAGCGAGCGCGCGGCGTCAATCGATCGAAGAGAACTGTCACGAAACGAACGCTCGCAGATATGCCACGAACTTTGCGCGTGATGAGAAACCGTTCGGCCCTTGGCAATTGACGCGACACCCGCCGGGCACGCATCGACAAAGCATCGAGACGACTTGAGCTTGCTCTTCGCGAACACCTGGCGCGGGAGGAGCGATCCCCCCGAGCCAGGGTCGACTGTTTCAAATCGCTGTGCTGTTTTGCGCAGCGCGCCGCTAAACGCTACTTAACAATGAGTTGACGTCCGACGTGGCGGTGCTGAGCAAGGAATCGACCGTCCCGGTCGGAATCAAACCAACGAGCGTTGATACGTTCAGCGTCGATCCGGATCCAACCGTGATGCTGCCACTGCCCACGACTCGGGTCACGTCGTTCACCAATTCATTGGCCGCGGTGAGAGCGTCGTTCGTGGTCGCATTGACCAATCCGCCCACAGTGCTGAGCAGACCGCCGGCCGTTGAACCGACTCCAGTCGAATTCAACAGGCTGTTTAGGGCAGAGCCCGTCGACGCCGCCAATCCGTTGACGGTCGAACCGACCGAATTCAACAGAGGATCCGCGGCCGACGTCACTAAACCATTGGCCGTCGAGCCGGTCGTAGACAGCAGGCCACCTGCCGTCACGCCGACCGTTTCGATCAATTCATCGGCGGTCGACCCGACTGTTCCGATGAGGTTACTGGCAGTCGAACTGGCAGCGTTGGCCATGTTATCGACCGCGGAGTTCGCCGCGCTGACAATGCCGTTCACGGCCGAACCGAGATTGGCAGAGTTCAGTGGCCCGGTCGCGGCGGGAATCAAGTTGGTGACGTCATCCAACACGCCGTCCAAAGTTTCACCAAGGCTACCGGTCGATAGCCCACCATCGATCAACTGTTGGATTGCCGCGGCATGAGCGGCCACGCCCGCGCTGGCCGTCGCCGAAACGCCCGTCGACCCGTTCACGCCCAGCGAAACGCCACCGTTGCCGACCGTCGCGGACAGCGATCCGTTGCCAGCAACCGCCAACGATATCGGACCCACGGTGGCGACCACGTTTACGTCGCCGCCGACATTAGCACCGAGAGAACTGCCACCGCTCGATGAACCACCGCTCGATGAACCACCGCTCGACGAACCGCCAGTCGACATGCACCCGGTCGTATCCCTGCTCGACGCATTTGCCGAGATCGAAGCGGACGGGTTGGCGCTGACGCTGAGCGCCTCGTCGCTGCTCTCGATGCCGACCTTCGCATTGCCGTTGACGGTCAGTGGTGCGATCGCCGCCGAGACGCCCACGGACAGATTTGCGCCCGCGCTCGAACCGGTGGCGGACGCACTGGCACCGACCGAGCCGTTGCCCAGGTTAGCGGCGACCGAGAGATTTGGCCCTGACACGTTCAGGTCGAGGCTGGCACCTGTTGAGACAAGACTGCCCAACCCCAAAGTCACTCCCAAACCCGCGGCCACGTTGGGGAGCGTCAAGGTGCCACCCGCGCTCGCGCCGCTCGAGGAAGCGCCAATTGAGCTGTTGAGCTGCGCCGAAAGGCCGCCCAACCCCGCCGACAGATCAACGTTGCCGGCGATGCCGCTGTTGCCGACGCTCACGCTAGCGGCGCCTCCGGCTGCGGCTCCTGAATCGCTGACGACCGCACTCAAAAGGTCGCCCGCCAACATGGTACGGTTTTCCAAAGACTCAAAGCCCCTGAATTTGCTTACATTGCGCGACATGGTTTGCCTCTCCTGTTCTCGCAGATGCATGCCTCGGGGTTGTGTCGCCGTTTTGTTGCTACCCTCCTCGCCACGAACGAGCATTGGTCGACGTGAGAATTCCCCGAGAAGAAATGAAGGAACGCC
>DATJTR010000457.1:0-9161 GCA_035503215.1 Pirellulales bacterium | reverse complement strand
TGGCGATTGGGCCGCGGGGTGGGGATCATAATTCGGACCTGACCGACGTCGACCTGACGGTTACCGAACTCGACGCGGCCGCGCGCTCGTGGAACCTGTCTCGCGACGTGGCCGATACCATTCGCACCGCCAACCCGCACGACGACCGCCAAGGAAACGCCGGCGTCTGGCAGTTTGCCAAGGGGCTCGATACGCAGGCGCCGATCGCCCGCGTGCCGATGGACTCATCGCTGGCCCGGTGGCGGGCAGCAGCCCAAGACGGTACTTCGGTCGAAGAGCTGGGCAAGCTGGCCGACAAGGTGCAGGCGATTCTGGTCGGGCCGCGTCCCAGCGGTGACGGTTCGCCCGATCAGCAGCTTTACGACAATTTGCAAAGCTCGCGTGGACCGCTGCTGGAAGGCTTGGATCTCGCGCGTCTGACCGGCGAAGAAAAGAGTAGCGGCAAAGAACAGGCCTCGGCCAGTGCCTCGCGCTTTGGCCTGGAGAGCGAACGGTTCGGCCCGGGCTCGGCGGGCGGCTCGGCCGACGAGACGAGCCTGGTGATGGAGGCACCCGGAATTATCGAAGTTCGGGCGCCTGCCAATTTGTTTGAGAACTACGAATTCGTTACCGACGCCGTGCTGAGCGGGTCGAGCGAGGCGAACATCGTGCAGGTGGAGGTGACGGCCGACAAGCCGAATCTGGATCAATTGCCGCGCGAGAACCGCAAGTGCCTCAAAGGAGACAAGGTGCGGCTTTCGCCCGCGGGATTGGAAGCGTTCCGGCAGTGTTTTCCGGTGTTCCTCTGCAACACGAAAGTCGTTCCGGATGACGAAACCATCTGCCTGCGAATGTATTTTCGCGAGGATGATCAGCTGTCGCGGTTGATGATTGGGCCAGATGAAATGAAACGGCTCGATCGTTTGTGGGCCGAATTGCGCTATGTCAGCCAGCAGCCATTGGCCGAGCAGAAATACTACTCGACGTTCATGGGTTTCGTCTCGCAGGACGGGCCCGAGGAATACGAAAGAATCCGCGGTAAGGTCGAGGAGCCGGTCCGCCGCCGTGGCGAGGAATTCGGCCACGAGCTCGAGGCGCTCGCGCCCTTGCAAGTCGACAAGCTGCTCGAGTTTGCCAGCCGCATCTACCGCCGTCCGCTGTCGGACGAAGAGAAGGCGGACCTGAGAAAATTGTATCAGACGCTGCGCGACAAAAAGGAGATGTCGCATCCGGACGCCTGGCATACGACGCTGGCCAGCCTGTTCACCTCCCCGTTGTTCCTCTACCGAGTTGAGGCCGCCCCCTCCGGCAACGAAGCCAAACCGGTTTCCGATTGGGAGCTGGCGACTCGGCTCAGTTATTTTCTCTGGGCTTCGTTGCCCGATGCCGAGCTGAACGCGGCTGCCGCGGCGGGGACACTCAGCCAGCCGGCCGTTCTGGCAGAACAAACCAGCCGCATGCTGCGCGACGACCGCGTCCGCGGGCTGGCGACCGAATTCGCCACGCAATGGCTACACGTGCGCGACATCCAGAACAATCGCGAGAAGAACGAAAAGCTGTTTCCCACTTTCGACGATTCGCTGCGCGAGGCTTTGTTCGAGGAATCGGCCCACTTCTTCCAGAATCTGTTCCAGCAGGATCGTCCAGTCGTCGAGATCTTTGATGCCGATTACACGTTCCTGAACGAGACGCTGGCCAAACACTACGGCATTCCGGACGTGTCGGGCCCACGGTGGCGAAAGGTCGATGGCGTGAAGAAATATGGCCGCGGCGGCGTCTTGGCCATGGGCAGCGTGTTGGCCGCCCAATCGGGCGCGTCCCGAACCAGTCCGGTGCTGCGCGGCAATTGGTTGGTGGAAACACTGCTGGGCGAGAAGACGCCAAAACCACCGGCCAATGTTCCCCGCTTGCCCGAGGAAGAACCGAGCGAAAACCTGACGGTGCGGCAAATGGTCGAGCAGCATGCCCGCGTGGCAGAGTGTGCCGTTTGTCACGAGCGAATCGATCCTTTCGGTTTTGCCCTGGAGAAATACGACGCCATTGGCCGGTTCCGCGAGGTCGATCTGGGTGGCCGGAAAATCGCCACCGACGCCCGGCTGAAGGACGGGACCGAGTTCGACGGGATCGACGGCTTACGCCAATATCTATTGGAACACCGCAAGGCCTTGATGGTCCGGCATTTCTGCATCAAGCTGCTGGGCTACGCGCTGGGCCGCACCGTGACCCTGTCCGACCGGCCGTTGGTCGATGAGATGGTCGCCGAGTTGGAAAAGAACGATTATCGATTTTCCGCGGCGGTGATGCCGATCGTGCGGAGCAAACAGTTTTGCAACCATCGTGGGATGGATGCTACAAAGGATGAATGAGTCCGCGCCCCGGCTGGGTAGGCCGGCGCGAAGCCCTCTAACGCGGGAGCCCTCGGTAATGAGTTTCTTCGATGCGTTCGACAGCCGACGACTGACCCGGCGTGCGATGTTACGTGGCATGGGCGTGACGATGGCATTGCCGTGGTTGGAATCGATTCCTGCCTGGGCCGACGACTCAACCACTGGCGCCCGGGCGGGCGAGCCTCCCGTACGGATGGCCGTGTTGTTTTCGGGCAACGGCTTTCACAGCAAAGAATGGTGGGCCAAGGGCGAAGGCGGCTCGATGGAGTTGGGCAAGGTTCTCGAGCCGCTCGCTCCGCACCGAGAAAAACTATTGCTCATCCGCGGTCTCTACAACGCCGAAGCGGGCAAGGGGGGCATTCACAGCGCACAAACCGGCAACCTGCTCACGGGCGCTCCGCTCGAAGGAAGTGGCGGCGTGCGGTCGGGTACGAGCATGGACCAGGCAGTCGCCCAGCGGCTGGGCGGGCTGACCAAGGTCCCCAGTCTGGTGTTGGGCTGCGAGCCTTCGATCTCGGCCCTGCACAAAGGCTACTCGATGATTTACAGCTCCCACATTTCCTGGGATTCGCCCACGACTCCCACTCCGCTGGAACTCTATCCGGCGCTCGCTTTCGATCGAATGTTCCGCGACGAGGCCGGCAAAGGAGACGCCAGCGTGCTCGACCTGGTGCTGGAAGAAGCCCAGTCGTTAGGCAGCCGAGTCAGTTACGCCGACCGGCGCAAACTCGACGAATACCTCTCGAGCGTGCGGGAAGTCGAAAAGCGGATCGCCCAGTCGGGCAAGGAAGGGCGGCTCGAAGGCTGGCGTCCGACGCTCGACAAGCCGAACATGGCTCGCCCCGCCGACGGCGTGCCGCAGGACATCGCCGAGCACATGCGGCTGATGTGCGATCTGTTGGTGCTGGCCTTCCAGACCGATACGACCCGGATCTGCACGCTGAAACTCAACAACGACCACTCGGCGATGCGGTTCCCGAACCTGGGCATCGACTACATGATCCATCACCTGCTGTCGCACACCGACGGCGCCGATTGGCTGAAGGTGAATCAGTTCTTCGCCGAGCAAGTCGCCTACATTGCCGGCAAGCTCGACAAGATTCAGGAGGGCGAACGGACCGCTCTCGACAACTCCATGCTGCTGTTCCTGTCGAGCATGCTGCACGGCAACCACGACTGCAATCAATTGCCGGTCGTGGTCGTAGGCCGGGGCGGCGGACAGATCCGCACGGGCCGGACGCTCGACTATCTCGACAAGCCGAACCGCAAGATGTGCAGCTTGTACCTCTCGCTGATGGAAAAGATGGGAGTCAAACTCGACACGTTCGGCGATTCGACCGAGCGCTTGAGCGACGTTTGAGCCGCCAGGGCCGGCGTGCGAACCGCAACCACGCCGGCCTCGGTGACCGCGTTCGTCGTGCCCCATCGAGTGCTTATTCCGCCAAACGGGCGGCTTCTTCCGAAGGCATGGCCTTGCGGAAGACGACGTACAACACGGGCGTCAGGTAGCGGGTCAGCAGGATCGCCATCAACATCCCGCCGATCACGACAATTGCCAGCGGCCGTTGCGTCTGCGCGCCGATACGGGTCGACAAGGCTGCCGGCAAGAGGCCGAAAATGGCAGTCAACATCGTCATCAAGACGGGCCGCAGCCGATAGCCGGCCGCTTCCAGCACCGCTTCTTCCAGCGGCTTGCCGTGCAGGCGCAGGTGGTGGAACGACGAGACTAGAATCAAACCGTCCATGATGCCCACGCCGAAGATCGATATGAAGCCGACCGCGGCCGACACGCTGAAATTGGTGTTCGTCAACAGCAGTGCCCAAATTCCCCCCAGGCACAACACCAGCACGTTCGAAAGCACGATCAGCACGTCGACGCCCGAGCGGAAATTGATGTAGAGCAGAATCACGATCAGGACGAGCGCCACGGGAATGACGAACAGCAAGCGAGCTTCGGCGTCCTGCATTTCCTCGAATTCACCGCTCCAGTCCATATGGTACGGCGGTTTGACCATCGAGGCGGTCACCTTTTGCGCTTCGGCCACCGCGCTGGCAAGGTCTCGGCCCCGAACGTCGAATTTCACCGCGATCATCCGTTGACCTTCCTCGCGATAGATCGTGGAAGCTCCCGCCTGCACGAACGAGCCGTTCGGATCAGGCGTGCGATTCGGCCCCAGCGGCGTCACCAGGTCCCCCAACCGCCGGCGCGGTGAATTGCTCAAATCGTTCAGCGAGCCGCCAAATTGGCTGCCCAGGGCCGAGGGCATTGCCTGGCTCGTCCCGGTCGAAGAGGGGCCGGTCGTCGCGCCGCTGACGGTCGTTCCCGGTGAGCGGGGCACGGGGTCGGTTTCGACGATGTTCGCGCCGACGTCAACCGGAATGTCAAGGATGGCGGCCGTGTTGTCACGCAGCTTTTCCGGCCAGCGCAACGTCACGTCGAAGTTCTTCTCGCCTTCGATCATTTGCGTACAGGCCAGGCCGCCGATGGCGGTTTGGATGACGTTTTGCACCCCCTGGGCCGTGACGTTCCAGTGAGCGCATTTGTCGCGATCGATCGGCAACGTGAGGTTTGACTGCCCCATGATATGAAACACGCCGACGTTCTTGATGCCTCGCACTTGTTCTAGCGCGCTGGCCACTTGCTCGGCCATCGATTCGAGTTGAGTCAGATCGCCGCCGGCGCCCATGATCTTGACCGAGTTTTCTCCCTTCACGCCCGACAGCGATTCGAGCACGTTGTCGCGAATGTTTTGCGAGAAATTCCAATCCACCCCGATCAGCTTTTGAGCCAGGGCAGAATTCATCGCCTCGACTAGCTCTTCCTTGGTGCGGCTGTGAGCGGCACCCGGCGGAATCGGCCATTGCGATTGGGGGATCAGCGGCACGAAAAACTCGGCATTGTAGAAGCCCGTGGGATCGGTACCGTCGTCGGGACGGCCGATCTGCGCGACCACGACCTTGCACTCCGGAAAGCTCTTCATTACATCCCGGGCGATTTCCACTCGCTGCGTGACTTCGTCGAGCGACGCATTGAGCGGAAACGTACCGCGCACGTACACGTTGCCCTCTTCGAGTTGCGGCATGAACTCGCGGCCGATCAGCGGCAACATGGCCAGCGTAAAGACCGTCAATCCGGTAAACCCGGCCAGCGTGATGCGGCTGTGGCGGATGTACCGTTCCAACTGTCGCAAATAGCTGTGTTTCAGCCAGCGAACCAGGGCATTGTCCTGGGCCGGCCTCAGATTCTTCAAAAGCAGCACGCAGAGCACGGGCGAGAGGGTCACCGCCAAGAGCAGCGCTCCGCCCAAGGCAAATGCATAGGTTTCGGCCATGGGCCCGAAGATCTGCCCTTCGGGGCCCTTCATCGTGAACAAAGGAATGAAGGCGCAAACCATGATCGCGGTGGAAAACAGCAAGCTCCGCTGCACTTCGTGCGATGCGGCCAGCACACGTTTGGGCAGCGGCAGGTCGGCATTCTTGCCGCTGCTGAGATGCCGGTAAATGTTTTCCACGATGATCACCGAACTGTCGACGATGATGCCGAAGTCGACCGCCCCGATCGAAAGCAAATTGGCCGAGCGACCTCGCAGGTAAAGCATGCCGAAGGCAAACAACACCGCCAGCGGCACGTTCAGGGCCACGATCAAGGCCGAGCGGACATTCGACAAAAACATCAGCAGCACCATCGAAACCAGCGCCATTCCAACCAGTAGATTCTCCTGTACCGTGTCGGTCGTGGTGTGAATCAGCTCAGTGCGGTCGTAATAGGAATCGATTTTGACCTGCGGCAGCAGCTGCCCGGAAGTGCTCTCGTTCAATCGCTTTATCAACGCGTCGACGTCTTTCAGCGCGGGCAGCGAGTCTTCTCCCTTGCGCAACAGGACGACCCCCTGCACGACGTCGTCGTCGTCCTCCCAGCGGCGATTGCCTTGCTCGTCGAGCACCTCATTGCCGGCCTTGTCGAGCAGCGGCCGGCTGATCATCACACGTCCCATGCGCGGCTGATGGCCGACCACCACGCCGTCTTCGACCGGCGTCGATTGTTGCGACCGCAACGGTCCCCCATCGACGATATCGCCGATGCGGATGGGCACATTATTGGTCGAAGAAAGCACGACCTGGCGCAGTTCGTGGGCCCGCCGCCCTTCCTGCTGGCGCAGGTAACCGGCGGCGAAATTCGCGTCGGGCATGGTCCGAGCCTTGTCCATCGGATCCTCGCCATACCCGATCAGGCCCAGGCTGCGAACGGCTTCGATCGATTCGCCCTGCACCAGGTAGTCGCCGCCGACGTTGGAGTTGCTGGCCCGAATCGCGTCTTGCAATTGATCGAGCGTGATGCTGTAGCGGCGCAAGCGTGCTGGATCGGGCATTACCTCGTAGCGTTTGGTCGTGCCGCCATAACTGCCGATGTCGGCGATGCGGGGGACGCGGCGAAACGCCCGCCGCAGATTCCAGTCTTGCTGCGACTTCAAATCGTTCAACGTGTAAATGCCGTTGCCGTTCTTGTCCTTCGGATTGGTGAGTGTGTAGCGAATGATCTCGCCGGTCGGAGACGTGGGAGAAATCTGCGGCTGAACGTTGTTCGGCAGGTTGATCGAGTTCAGGCGATTGAGGACCTCTTGCCGGGCCGTAATCAGCGGCACTCCGTAGTGGAACTGGTTGCGCAAGTGCGCAAGCCCGAACAACGACTTGCTGCGGGTCGAATCGAGACCCGGCATTCCCGCCAACGCCACTTCCAAGGGAATCGTAATCTGCCGCTCGACTTCCTCGGCAGAGGCGCCCGGCACCTGGGCGATTACTTCCACGATGGCCGGGGCCGGATCGGGATAGGCTTCGACGTTGACGTTCAGAAACGAATGCAAGCCGAAGCCGGCCAATGCAACCGCCAGAATGATGACGACCAGCAGGTTATGTACGGCCCAGTCGATCAGTTTTTCGATCATCGGAGCATCCCGACATGGGAAAGAGTTTCAGCGGTGTGCGGTCGCCCGGCTGGCCGCTATTTTGGCGCCTGCGCTGCGGAATCGATGACCAGGTGTTCCAGTGCGCTGGCCAGCTCCACGGTGCCCGAGCTGACCACCCATTCACCCGCGCGAAGCGGTTGGCAGCCGAGTGACAGTTCGTGAGGAGTCGGTTGGCAGCGCAAGAAGATCTTGTCGTGACCCGGTCGTGCCACGGCCACTTGCCGTAGCGAAACGGTCGTACCGGTTTCATCCTTGGCGACGAACACCACGCTTCGCGTCCCCTCGTCGATCAAGGCGGTCCGCGGAATCTCGACTTCGTCCTCCGACGGCGGCAACTCGATCGTGGCCGTTATGAATTGGCCCGCACGAAGCGAATTGTCCGGATTGCTGACCCAGCCGATGACCGGAGCCGTGTGTTCGGTGGGGCTGATGATCTGACCGATCGTATCGAACTTACCTGGGATCGGCGGGCGCGAGTCGGCCTTCACCTGGATCTTCCAATTTCGCTCGTCCGGCCGAATGGCTTCCAGGGCCGGCAAATCTTCTTCATAGGCGTTCGCCGAAACCCCCAGCGTGGTCAGGTCGGCGAGGATGAACAGATTCAGGTCCGAATCGACGATGTCGCCGGTCGTCACGTTCCGTTCAAGAATCACGGCATCGAAGGGGGCGGTCACATCGACTTCCGCCCAGGTCTTGTCGACCGTAGCGGCATGGGTGGTCTGGTCACGATGGATCTTTTCAGCCTCGCCGCGAACTTCGGCGATATCGCTTTCGGGCATACGCCATGAGCGCAGGGTGCGCTCGATCCGGTCGACGGCAATCTGATCCGTCTCGAAATTGTGCTCAGCCTCGTGAATCTTCTTCATCTCGACGATGCCGGGTTCGAGTCCCTTGAGCCGGGCCAACTGGTCACGGTCGAGATACATCTTCGATAAGGCATCGACCAAATCGCTTTTTTTCTCGCCAACGTCCTTACTCCAAATGATTGCCAGCAAGTCACCCTTGTGGACAAAATCGCCCACCCGCAGAGGACGCGACTCGACCGTCTCGCCCGCGGCGGCACTGGCCGCGGCCTCGGCGGCCGACGGGTTGATTTTGCCGATCGCCACGACCTCGCCCGGAAAACGTGAATGCGAGCGCATCGTCCGCGTCGGGTCGATGAACAGC
The DNA here is from genome assembly GCA_035503215.1 of Pirellulales bacterium. Classification (GTDB taxonomy): domain Bacteria; phylum Planctomycetota; class Planctomycetia; order Pirellulales; family PALSA-1355; genus DATJTR01. Next base: position 664 of record DATJTR010000457.1, on the reverse strand, counting down.
GAGCCGAACAACACCAGCTCGGCACGGGAAGTGGACGCCTTCACTTCAGTCGTACGCAGCCGAAACGACTTCACCATTGCCGGCGTGAGCGTCAAGGTGTCGCTGTCCCCCTTGACCAGTTTGACAGGTAGCTCGGCTGCGCTCACCACGTTGGCTTGGCGCTTGCGTACGGCGTTCACACCCAACCAGACGAGCGAGATCGCCGCCAGAACTGTCAGCGCCGTCGAGATCATCGAGCCGAAATCTCGACGAACATTCGGATTTTTTTTGACTCGACCTATCATTCACCGTGCTCCGACGGCACCTAACCAGCAGGACTCATCGACGCTCGTTTGCCGCAGGTCGGTCCGACGCACATCGTAAGGGGGGGCGGCGGCGCTTCCTGTGCGGGGTTTTTCGCGGTCAGAATACGGGAGAAAAGCAGCCGCGGAACGGCCCCTTCCGCCTCATCTCGCCAGATCTTGGCCCATTCAACTGTCTTTAATATCTCGTTCTACGGCGAACGGCTGAATCGAGATCGGCGGTTCTTTCCGATTTGTAATGGGGTAACTGGCCCTTGGAGTCCGCTCTAAACAGCATTCTCAGGCCAAGATAGCGTTTACGCCCCAAGCTCGCCAATGGCAGCTGCCACGACGGCGAAGAACGATTTCGGCCGAGGTGGCTT
>DATJTR010000456.1:0-6654 GCA_035503215.1 Pirellulales bacterium | reverse complement strand
CCGAGTGACGACGACCAAAGCCGAGAGCGCCGAGGCCAGCCAGCAATACCGCGAGTTTTCCGACTGGTACGCCCGTTTGAATGTGATGATGAACCCAGGCTCGACTCCCCCCTTTCCGCGGCTGGCCGTGAACGACGAACTGGCCAAGCGCGGTCTGCTGGCCGAACAAGTGCAGCTTACCGTGCCGCAGCAGAACGCGCTGCACCGGCACACGGTCGAGCTGCGAAGCGAACACCACATCGCCTGGCGGCTGCTGCAAAGCGATCTCGATCTCATTACCGAGACGACCAATCAATTGACCACGTTCAAGTCGGTCAGCTTGGACGAATATCGCAAGCAGCAAAACCACGCGGAAACAGCCAAGCGCTAGGCACCGACGCGCCGCGTTTCTGCTCCCCTCCCCTGCCCTCCCCTGCCGGCTTGGCGTGGTTCTGGCGCGCTAGGTTCGCTTGGCAACCGCTCGTCGTCCCGAACGCGTGGGAACTTGAGCCGTTTCTGGCAAACCGTTTCCCCCTGGATTACGATTGACGGCGTCGTACGCGACGGCGGCCAGCGGAAGAGCTAGTGCAGCGCCAATCGTGAAGGTTCACCGGGAGCGGGTCATGTTTCGAGCTTGCTGGGGATTCGCCGCGTGGCTGGCGATCGTTGGGCTGCCGCCTGCGGCCCACGGCCAATGGACCGTGGAAAAAACGCCGGCCGGGGCCACGGTGAAATTCGGTGGCAAACTGGTCGCCGAGTACATCACGCGCTCGGGCACCAAGCCGATTCTCTGGCCGCTCATCGGCCCGACCCAAAAGCCGGTCACACGGGCCTATCCCATGGATGAAAAGGTGCCTGGCGAAGCGCACGATCACCTGCACCAGCGATCGTGTTGGTTTACCTATGGCGACGTGAACGGCATCGACTTTTGGGCCGAGCCCAAGACGGCCGCGGTTGGCACCCGCGTCGGCACGATCGAGCACAAAGATTTCGTAGAGCTCGCTGGCGGTCCCGACAAGGCGGTCGTCGAAACCACGAACGACTGGCTTGGGCCCGATGGCAGCCAGCAGTGTTCCGACCGCAGGCGGTTCGAATTCCGAATGGCGGGCGACCAGCGGATTATCGACTGCGACATCACCCTCACCGCCCCTGACCGGCCCGTCGTGTTTGGCGACACGAAAGAGGGCGCGTTCGGCCTGCGCGTGGCCCAAGAGATGGCCCTGACCTCAAACGCGGGGGGAGAGATCGTCAATAGCCACGGAGACAAGAACGGCGACGCGTGGGGCAAGCCGGCCGAGTGGGTCGACTACCACGGGCCGGTCGACCCAAATGACGACGCGGTGGTCGGCATCGCCATTCTGAACCATCCGGCGAGCTTTCACTATCCGACCCGTTGGCATGTCCGCGACTACGGCCTGTTTGCCGCCAACCCCTTCGGACGCAAAGAATTTCCGGGCGGGGGCGAGGGAGGCCACACGCTTCCGCCCCGCGGCGAGCTGAAGCTGTACTACCGGATGATTTTGCACAAAGACGACGAGCAGGCAGCCGGCATCGCCAAAGCGTATGAAAGGTATGCGAAGGAGCAGCGGCCCTGAACGCAGCGGACTGGCTGGGCAGTCATGCAGCCCGGCGGCGCACGTTTCCGCCGGTGAATTGTTGGCGGAGCCGTTCGAATTCGTCGGCGTCGGCGAAGTGCACGACAATCTTGCCATGGCCACCGGCGGTCGTTTTGACTTCGACTTTGGTACCCAGCGCGGAGCGCAGCTCTTGCTCGAGCTCGGCGGCGTTTCCGCTCCGCCCGCGACCACTGGCCGTTTTCGTGCGGCGAGAAGCGGGATGAGAGCCGGGATGGGCCGCATCTTCGGCGTCGATCGTTTCCTGCACGAGCGATTCGACGGCGCGGACCGAAAGCGATTGATCTTGGATTTGCTGGCATAGCTGCAGCTGGCGCCGGTCGTCCCCCAGCGGCAATAGCGCCCGGGCATGCCCCTGCGTGATCGCGCCGCTGCGCACCGCGTCTTGCACGCCGGTGGGCAGTTCGAGCAAACGGATCAGGTTGGCTACGGTCGAGCGATCGATGTGCAGCCGCCGAGCCAACTCTTCCTGGGTGCAGCCGTACTGAGCCAGATAGGTCTCGAACGACGCCGCCTTTTCCAGCGGGTTGAGATCCTTGCGCTGCAGGTTCTCGACGATGGCGATCTCGGCCATCTGCCGATCGTCGGCCTCGTGGATCGTGACCGGTACGTCGGAGCAGCCCGCCTTGATCGCGGCCCGCAACCGACGTTCGCCGGCCACGAGCTGCCAACGGTTGCCGTGTCGGCGGACGACCAGTGGCTGGAGCAGGCCGTGAGTCTTGATGCTCTCGGCCAACTCGCCGATCGCGGCTTCGTCGAAGTCGCGGCGCGGCTGGAAGGGATTGTTCTCAATTTCGTAGACGTTGATGCGCACGGGAGCAGCGTTGCTGCGCTCCGCCCCTCCTGCGTCGGGCGTCGCGCCGCTCGCTTTTGCCCTGTGGGCATCGCTCGCTGGGTTGCTGCGCTCGGGCCCTCCTGCGTCGGGCGTCGCGCCGCTCGCTCTTGCCCCGACCGACCTTCGGTCGGTGCCGGCACCGCTCGCTGGTTGACCCGATGTGGCGCTGAGGACTGCTGGCGGGGCGTCCCATTGGATTTCCTGCGCCTGGCCAGGTCCGGCGGCGGGGCGTCCGAGCAGGGCTTCCAAGCCGCGGCCGAGTCTGCGTTCTTTACTCACGTTCGAGCACCTCCATGCAGAGTTCCACATAAGCCCTGGCACCGCGGCAGCGCGGCGCATAGTCGATCACCGAGCAGCCATGGCTGGGCGCCTCGGAAACGGCCACGTCGCGAGGAATGACCGTGCGGTAAACGATGTCGCCAAAGAAATCGCGCACTTCCTCGTCGACCTCGCGGGTCAGTTCCAGCGAGGCGTCGTACATGGTGAGCACGATGCCGCCGAACTGCAGGCGGTTGGTCCGCTGGGTCATCACGCCCCGGATGACGTCGATCATTTGGGCCAGGCCTTCCATGGCGAAATACTCGCACTGGATCGGCATCAGCACCTCGGTCGAACTGGCCAGGGCGGTTTGCGTCAAATGCCCCAGCGACGGCGGGCAGTCGATCAGGACGAAATCGTAGGCGCTCAGTCCGCTGGCCAAATGCTGGCCGAGCGTCGCCGCCTGGGTTTGGTCGCCAGTGGCCAGGGCCTCGACGTCCTTGAAGCTGCGGCTGCCGGGGAGCAGTTCCAGTTGCGGATTGCCTGTCTGCAGGAGCGACTCCCGCAGCGGACGGCGCGAAACGAGGGGATGGCTGTCGGTGGGCGTCTGCCCGAGGCCGGTCGTGGCGTTGCACTGGGGGTCGAGATCGACCAAAAGCGTGCGGCTGCCCGCCTTGGCCAGACCGTCGGCCAGGTTGACGGCGGTGGTCGTCTTGCCGACTCCACCCTTTTGATTCGCCACGCACAGGATCCGTCCCACGGGGAAACGCCTCGTTGATTGGATGCGAGCGGCCCGCGACCGGGCAGGACCAACGGGGTCGGCCTGGTCGATGGATCGGGGGCGGGATTGTACGCAGGGGGGATTCGATTCGGAAATGGCAATTGCCCGGCCGCTGGCAATGTCACCGCTGCCGGCAATGTTTCACGTGAAACAACCAGCCAAGCGGCACGTCCACGGAAGGTAGCCCTGGAGCGGGCTAGAAACGGGCGCACCGGCACTTCCGCCGGTTTGTCGCCGGAAACCGTGGTTCCACGTGAAACGCCCCCGCTCCGCCGCCCCGGATTCGCCGGGGGCTCGTTAGGGAGAGCTTTGCCCGCCGGGCTATTCCAGCGGGTTGATAACCAGCCCGCTGAGGAGCTTGGGGTAGAAATAGGTGCTCTTGGCCGGCATCCGCTCGCCGTGTTCGCTGATCGAGCGGATATGGTCGACCGTGGCTGGCATGACCAGCACCGACAGGGGGAACTCGTCCGCTTCGGCGTCGGCGATCACCTCGTCGACCAGATGGACGTAGCGCGGCTTCGGCAGATCACGGGCTTCCAGCAGCGTGTCGATCACCAGGCGGTGCAAGATGGCGACTCCGAGCCCCTGCCATTCGGCGCTGTGCTCCGAGGCGACTTTGGCCATGCGGGCTTTGCCGGCGGCGGTGATGGTTGCTAGCACCCAGCGGCCGTCTTTTTGCGTGAACAGGCCCAGGGTGCCCTGGTTGCCGCCGGTTTCGATCTCGTCCCACACGTTCTGAGCCAGGTCGGCCCCTTCGCCGACGACGCGGCAGGTGAACGAGTCGCCCAGGCGGCGGATCAACTCGTCGGAAGTCATGGCCGGCAAGCCGCGGAACAAACGGTGGGTTGGCAGCACGAGCAGACCGGGATCATTCATCCCGATGAACATCATCAGCACATAGTTGGCCGGATGCTCGGGGCGGAGCGGCCCTTGCTTGCCCGCCAGTTCGTCGCGGTAGTTGCAGGCTGTTTCGTAGCGATGGTGTCCGTCGGCGATGAATACCGCCTTGGGGCCAAGCACGGCCTCGACCTGGGCGATCAGGGCCAGATCGGTCACCGGCCACAGCCGATGGACCACGCCCAGGTGGTCGGTGGCCTCCAGCGGAGCGACACCCACCACGGCCCGTTCGAGCAGCTCCTGAGCCACGTTCTGCGGATCGGGATACAGGCCGAAAATCTGGCTCAGGTTGGCCTTGGTCGCCCGGGTGAGGAGCAGCCGGTCCTGCTTCGGGCCCGCCATCGTCTCTTCGTGCGGAAAGATGTTGCCTTCGCCAAACCGCGAAAGATGGCAGCGGGCCATGAACCCGCGGCGGGTGACCGTTTGGCCATCCAGGACGAACTGCTGGTGATAGACGTAAATGGCCGGCTTGGGCTCGGAGAACAGCACTCCCTCGCTGCGCCAGTTCTTCAGGAACTGGGCGGCCCGGGTGTAGCGGTTGCTGGCGTCGTTGTCCCCCGGTTCTTCGCGGTTCAGTTCCAACCGAATGACGTTCGCCGGATGCCGCTTGTAAAGCTGGTCGTGCAGTTCTGGCCCGATGACGTCGTAAGGCGGCGCGATGACGTCGCTGAGCGAGCCGACATGGCCCAGATCGTAGCGGATACCGTGAAAAGGCTGGATTTCGGGCATGATTCTCCGGCGGCACGGGGCCGCCGCGTGCTTGGTCGCGGCGAAGAACGAAACCGGCGACCCTCATCGGGCCGCCGGAACACGCTTTTTTAGTCGGCGCCGCGGCCGGGCGAATCGGCCGCGGCGGTTTTACTCACGCTGAGTGATTAATACCGGTAATGCTCGGGCTTGTAGGGGCCTTCGACCGGCACGCCGATATACGAGGCCTGTGCCGGCGTGAGCTTCGTCAACTTCACGCCGAGCTGACCCAGGTGAAGCCGGGCGACTTCTTCGTCCAGGTGCTTGGGAAGCATATGGACGCCAAGGGCATAGTTTTCCGTCTCCGTCCACAGGGCGATCTGGGCGATCACCTGGTTGCTGAACGAGCTGGACATGACGAACGAAGGGTGGCCCGTGGCACAGCCGAGATTGACCAGCCGGCCTTCGGCCAGCACGATGATCGAGCGGCCATTCGGGAACGTGTACCGGTCGACCTGAGGCTTGATCTCGACCTTCTTGACGTTCTTCTGGCCGTTGAGCCAGGCCATGTCGATCTCCAGATCGAAGTGGCCGATATTGCACACGATTGCGTCGTTGGGCATGACCGAGAGATGTTCGCCGCGGATGATGTCGCGGTTGCCGGTCGCCGTGACGAAGATGTTGCCACGCGCGGCGGCATCTTCCATCGTGGTGACTTCATAGCCCTCGAGGGCCGCCTGCAGGGCGTTGATCGGGTCGATTTCGGTGACGATCACCCGAGCGCCGAGCGATTTGAGGGCGTGCGCACAGCCCTTTCCCACGTCGCCATAGCCGGCCACGACCGCAACCTTGCCACCCACCATCACGTCGGTTGCCCGCTTGATGCCGTCGGCCAGCGATTCCCGGCAGCCGTAGAGGTTGTCGAACTTGCTCTTGGTGACCGAGTCGTTGACATTGATCGCGGGAACCTTCAGCTCCCCTTTCTCGAACATCTGATAGAGGCGGTGAACGCCGGTCGTCGTTTCCTCGGAGATGCCGCGAATATCGGCCAGCAGCTCGGGGAACTTGTCGTGGACCATTTTCGTCAGGTCGCCGCCGTCGTCCAGGATCATGTTCAGCGGCTGTCCATCGGGGAAGAACAGCGTCTGCTCGATGCACCAATCGAACTCCTCAGCCGTCTGGCCCTTCCAGGCGTAAACCGGGAACCCGGCCTTGGCGATGGCGGCCGCGGCGTGGTCTTGCGTCGAGAAGATGTTGCAGCTACTCCAAGTTACCTGAGCCCCCAAGTCCCTCAACGTCTCGATCAGCACGGCCGTTTGAATGGTCATGTGCAAGCAGCCGGCGATCCGAGCACCGGTGAGGGGCTTCGTCTTGCCATATTTGGCGCGCAAGGCCATCAAACCCGGCATTTCGTTCTCGGCCAGCATGATTTCTTTGCGTCCCCAGTCAGCCAAACTGAGGTCGGCGACCTTGTACGGAAGGCGGGTTTCGACCTGAGCCACGAGTCATCTCCTTCGAGTCAGCGGGATGGCCCTCGCGGATCTAAACATCCGGCGGGCCAATCAGTTGGAATGCGGCCAATT
>DATJTR010000455.1:0-4065 GCA_035503215.1 Pirellulales bacterium | reverse complement strand
TCGCGGCTCCAGATCCAGTATGGCGCCTCCAGCCAGCCGTCGTCCGCCGCCAGATCGGGAACTGGATGGGCCAGGCTGCGGACATGATTTGCTCGGCGGTACTCGGCCACGGCGGCGTTGTACTCGCTCTGCACACGCGGCAAGTCGGCCAACAAATGGCAGGTGAACCAGGCGAAAGATTCAAGTTCGCAAACCTGGCTCTGGGGCAATTCCAGACTTGCCGCTCCCCACCGTCCTTCTTGGACGTGCCGGGCCTGCGAAAGACACTCACCCAGAGTTACCCCGGCGTCGGCCCTCTCGACGACCAGCGGCCAAAACTCCTCGACGAGCGGTCGCGTCACCAGACTGCCCAGCACAGCGCGGGCTCGGCTGGCAAACGAGCGCAGCAAGCCGCGATCGCCGACGGCCCGTTCCTCGTAGGGAATCTCGGCCGAACAGCGATCGAGCGGCACCGATTCGATTAGGGGTTCCAAGGCCGTCCCGCCGGGAACCCGCACTGCAACCGACTTGATCGTATCGCTGTCGATCACCAGGTTGACAGCCGTTCCCCCGTGCCTGCTCGCCAAGGCGCTGAGCAAGAAGTTTTTGTACCAGACCCCGGGATGAAAGAGCTGGGGTTGGTGCCCCGCGACCACCACCGGGGCACTCGGATCGGCCGCAATGCCACTCACGTCGCGATATTGGGCCGAGTAGTGCTGGGCGGCCAGCAAAAGCTCGCTCCGCGCCGCCCGGGCCAGTTCGGCCAGCGGTCGCCCCAGAATGTCGTAATCGGCGGCAGCCACGAGTGCCGCGTTGCGGGCCAATACCTCGCCGGTCGTCGCCAGCGGTGGCTCGACCAACACCCCGCCGTCGGCACGTGGCGCTCGCAATCGGCGGTGCGCTAGCGTTTGTCCCATCAAATCCATCCGGTTCACTCTCCACACGACGAACTACACGCGCTCGACGGCTGATCGGCCGCCAGGCATCGGTTGAGCACTTGACGATAATAATCGAGTCGCGTTGCGGCATTGTCCAGCGCGCCGCCAAACGAACGGGCTTCTTCCAAATAAATCAGCGGCACAGGCAGCTCGACAATTTTTAGTCCCGCGCGGACGGCCTGCACCCACACCTCGATCGGCATCGCATAGCCGAGCTCGTCGATATCGAAATGCGTCAGGGCTTCGGCCCGATAGGCTTTGAAACCGCAAAAAGCGTCGGTCAATTGCAATCCCAACCGGCGATTCAGCTCCTCGGTGAGCAGGACGTTGATCTTTCGCCGTTCGATCGGGGGCAAGCTGTCTCCGTCGAAATGAGCCAGGTACCGGCTTCCCGACACGATATCGGCGTTGGCCGCCGCGGCCGCAAAATCGGGAATCATCCGCGGTTGATGCTGACCGTCGCAATCGATAGTCACCAGCACGTCGTAGCCTTCGCCCAGGGCGTAGGCAAACGCCGACTTGAGTCCGGCGCCATAACCCCGATTCTTTTGATGACGGACGACACGGACGTCGTTCCGGCGGGCCAACAGTTCCGATGTTCCGTCGGTCGAGCCGTCGTCGACGACCAATACGTGCGGACTGTAACGCAACACCTCAGCCAGAACCGGCTCGACGTGCCGAACTTCGTTATACACGGGCAAGGCGGTCAAAAATCGTGTGGCCATCGGCGGAAATCTCTGCAATGAGGGGAAGGGGGAAATACACCGAAACCGCTCACTCGCGCGACCCGGCGGCAGCCCCGCGTCAGATCGCCATGGGGCCCCGCGTTTCGGGCAGGTCATTCTCGGATTTCGGGCAATCCCTGTTTGGCCAAACCGATTACTGCCATTAAGTTACGAATTCGGACAGTTCGCTGACTCACTTTCGTCTCGACGTGCTTGCTGCGGCTCGTCGCACTTGAAAACGACCGCCGACGCCCAAAACGGTCGACGCTCAATTCGCACCTCCCGCAGCGCGATGCAGGTCGCATCGTCCGGCGCCGGCGAAGCCCTCTTGGAAGTATGGAAATCGACCTAGAGCCAGCGAATTGGATCCCGCTCGTCGCGGCTGGCCCACACCGAGATGGTAGGGAATTGTTTTGCCAGCAGCTCGGCCAAAACTTCGACGGCAAACCGCTCGCTGGCAAAATGACCCAGCAGCAACAGCCCGATGCCGAGGCTTTCAGCTTCCAGGCAAGTATGGAAGCGAACTTCGCCGGTGACAAGTAATTGGCAGCCTGCCACCTGGGCTGGTCCGAGGAATTCACCGGCACTACCGCACGCCACGGCTACCTTTTCCACAACCGGTTCGAGGTCGCCGACCGCCTGAAGTTGCCTAATCCGCAAGAATTGCCGGGCCCTTTCGGCCAAGGCGTGGCCGGTCGCGCCTGCCGGAGCGTGTCCAAATCGCCCTGCTCCTCGCGGAGCGTTACCAGCGCCCTCCAAGGCAGTTGATGGCAGGACGACGAGCGGCTCGATGCCTTCTAATCCCAGCCCAGCGGCCAATCGGTCGTTGATCCCGCCAAGCGTCGAATCGAAAGCGGTATGAGGGCTGTAGATGGCGATCCGGGCCGCCAACAGATCGCACAGCAGCCGGCCTTCGGGCGTATCGGTCGTCAGCCGTTTGAGCGGGCGAAACGGCAGCGGATGGTGCGTCACGATCATTTCCGCCCTGCCCGAAATCGCCTCCTGGGCGCTGGCCGGCGTAATCGTCAGGCAAGTCATCACCTTGCCGGCCGGCGCGCGGCGGTCGCCGGCCAACAGGCCGACATTGTCCCACGACTCGGCCAGATCGACCGGGGCAAACTGATCCAAATAGCGGGCAATGTCGTCTACGGTCATGGCAAACAAGCGTCAGGTTGTTCAGCAAAGATCAAACGCCGGGCGATAAATCCGGCCAAGCCTGGAGCATCGGCTACCGGTCGGTAACTTTGGGTCACGTGGTTCCGTACGCGTTCATCCCTGGTCCCTGAATAGCAAGATTTTACGCGCCCCGAAATTCCAACACAGCACCAGCGCGACGGAAAACAGTTTCGAAATCCGATAGTCGAAACCCAATTTGTCGGTTCCGAGGTACATCAGCACTTCATTAAGTACCAGGCCGACGAGTCCCACCGCGACGAAGATGGCAAATTCGAGCCACGGCTGATCGAGCGAGCGAGAAGTGAACACCCAGCGGATGCAGAGCAAATAGTTCGTCATCAAGCCCAGGACGAATGCCACGCTGGCCGCGATCAAATAGTGTCCGGTGATTTCGGTCAATAACACCAGCACGCCAAAATCGACGCCAAAGGCGATCCCGCCGACGGCCAAATAGCGCACGGCCTGCCCTGACAGCGTCGACCGAGCTCGGCTCCCCGACCTCGCTCCGGTCGTGGCGATTTCGTTCAGATCCGACATGCCGCGATCTCGGCGAGAAAATCAAAACCCCTTGCCCAATCGTCGTCGCGCAGCCTGCCATGTGTCAACGGAGCTCCCGTGCCTTCGCAGGGCTTGGCCTCGGCCATCGCGGCCCGGTTTTGCAGCGCCCGATGCCCGGCAACCGCTATTTTCCAGCCGTGAAGTGAAAGTTCAACGTGCGTTGACCGCCAATTTCTTCTGCCCGCAACCAAAGCTCGCGTCCGATCAACTCCTGGCCATTGCGCAAGCGATAGATCTTGGTGTCGGTGTCGGAACGGAGCTCGATGACTTGGCTCATCATGCGCCGCCGATCGGGCGCGAACAACGAGCATTTGAAGCTGACCGGTTCTGGATCGCGGTTCGTGACGACCTGCGTAACTTCCAGATCCCCCTGCTCGTTCAGCCGGCTCGACGCCTCGATCTTCAGGTCGTCGCTTCCCACCCGCAGGGTGCGGTAAACCGTGAATTGATGATGCCGATCGGCCCCCAGGTCGAACTCGATCCGCACCGGCCGTTGCCCGCTCACCGCATCGAATGGCAGGGTCACCGTAAAGGGCAGTTTGGCCTCTTCGCCGGCGCTCAGGCCCAGATCGATCGTTTGCGGTTCGATCTTCCAGTCGGCCGGCCCGACGATGCGCGCACGACCGCTAATTCCCTGTGGAAAGAAGTTGCGTAGCGTCAACGAGTTTTCGAACGGCACCCCGCACACG
>DATJTR010000454.1:0-2799 GCA_035503215.1 Pirellulales bacterium | reverse complement strand
CCCCGCCGGACGGCCTTCGCTGTCTCAAAAAAGCCCTGCTCGCTGTAGGTGGCGTCAAAGACGAGGTCAACGCCCCGGCCACTGGTCAGCTTCGCGATTTCGGCGGCGATGTCGTCGCGCTTGTAATCGAAAACGTGATGGGCGCCGGAATGCCGGGCCAGTGAGATGGATTGCGGCGTACTGCCGCTGCTGAGGACCAGCCCGGCCCCCAGGGCTCGCGCCGCCATCTGCACGGCGAGATGCCCGACGCCGCCCCCACCGCCCGGGATGTAGACCGTGTCACCGGCCTGGACGGCCCGGTAAAGACCCGCGAAAGCGGACAGGAAGCACATCGGCAGCGCTGCCGCATCGCGGAAGCTCAGGGAGGGCGGCTTGCGGACCGTGAGGAATTGGCGTGCGACGGCATAGCCGCCTCCGCTGCCGCCCGTTGCCGCCCAGCCGCCATCACCGTTCAAATCGGCCATGGCGGCCACCGCGTCGCCGACGGCTACGCCACTCACGCCATGGCCCACGGCGACCACCACGCCAGCGAGGTCAAGACCGAGAACGACGGGGGGCGTCCGCCCCATGAAATTGAGGTCGGCCAGCTTATACTCCAGCGGGTTGAGCGACGAGGCGGCGACGCGGATCAGAACCTGGTCGGCCGCCGGCTGCGGGACGGGAACACGCACCGCCTCCAGCGGCAGCCCGGCTCGGTCTCTTGTGTAACCGACGCCGAGAAACGTCTCCGGAATCGTCTGCGTCTGCTTCATGTTTCGCTTCCATCTGATGACATGCCCAAAGGTCGAGGAACGAGCCGAGTGTCGGTTGGTATTCGTGAGAGCCGGCGAGCTAATCATTCGCGTACAGGACGTCGAGGCGCTGATGAGCGGCGGCGAGCCCTGCCGGGAGGTCCAGTTTGCCACCGACGACCTCGAAGTAGCACGCCGAGTCAGCCGTGGAAGCCCTGGCCAGTGCGGCGTCGAGCTCACCGAGCGTGGTCACTTTGGCCGTGAGCCAGCCCGGGCAGCCCAGAGCGGCGGGCAGGGCATGATAGTTCCAGGGGGCTATGTCGTTGTAGACCCAATCCGGATTCGCCTCGAGCGCTCGCTCGACCATGTATCCTTCGTTGTTCAGGACAAAGATGATCGGCTTGAGCCCATACCTTCCCATGGTCCCGATGGCGGTAGCGGTCAACTGGTGCGAGCCGTCACCGGTGAAAAGCACAGTCCGTCTTGATGGGTCGGCCAGGGCGATTCCCAGCGTCGCCCCGGTGGCCCAGCCGATCGAGCCCCACAGCGGTGCACTCTGCACCTCCGCGCCGTCAGGAAGTGGGAGCGGGTAGATACCTGAACTAGAGCTGCCGCTCTCCAGGACGATCCGATCCATTGGCTTGAAAAAGTCTCGGTATCGGGGGTACAGCGCCGCCGCGATAATCGGGTCGCTCGGCTGGCCGCCTGGTTTCGCGGGAGCTTGCCGGTGCGGCGCCGAGTATCCGAAGTTCTTGCGAACCGACCTGGCCAACATTTCAAAGACGTCGCCCATCCGGACGGGGTTGTAAATTCGATCCCCGATGCGGACGTGGTCGCTTTCGATGGTTACAAGCCTTTCGGGCGCAAGACGGCTCGAATAGGCACCCGTGTTGATCTCGTTGAAGTTGACGCCGCCAGCGTCGATGACCAGATCGGCACCCTCAATCGCTTCGAGAACCTGGGGGGACGACCCGGCCCCCAAATAGGTCCCAACGAACTGGGGGTGAGTCTCCGAAAGGACTCCCTTGTCCATCGACATCGCGGCAAACGGACAGCCCAGCGCCTTGATCAACGCCTGGAGTTTGTCCTGGAGCTTGAACCGCGAGACCGTGTAGGCTGCGAGGACGGCCAGGGATCGGGCGGCTTCGATCCGCTCGATGATCGCCGCGACGGCCCTGGCGAGGTCGGGACCGCTGGCGGGCTTCGGATACGGCGTCGGAGCCGAGGTACTGACCGGCGTGATCGCGTAATCGGACGCGACGAGGATGTAGGCGGGCCGGCTTTCCGCCTGCGCCGTGGCGATCAGCCTTTCCATTTCGTGGGCGCAATTGTCGGGAGTGATAGCCGCCGAAACGCACGCCGCCTGCGCCGAGATGTTCGCGAAGTTCTGGAACACCCCATCTCCGAGCGTGTGGTGGATGATCTGGCCGACCCGCTGCTTGCGCATCGTCGGCATGCCGACGAGGTGGAAGACGCAGGATCGCTCAGCCCTGGCTCCCATCACGCCGTTGAGCGCGGACAACTCGCCGACGGCGTAGGTGGTCATCAGCATCGAACAACCCCGGACGCGGGCGTAGCCGTCTGCCGCGTACGCCGCGTCCAGTTCATTCGAGCAGCCGATCCAGCGGACCGTCTCGCTCCGCGCGACCGCGTCGCACAATTTGAAGGCGAAGTCTCCCGCGACGCCGAAGCAGTCGGTGATCCCCTCGCGTGCGAGCCGCGCTACGATGTAGTCTGCAACAGCCGGTTCCTGCCGTTTCTCGGTGTTCATGATGATTCCTCCTTTTCAAGGGCGCGGATCATTGAGGCTGTTTTCTTCGGGCCTATCATAAGCATAAAGCGTAAAGCCCGGTCATCTTGACCGCCCGCCCAGCTCCGTTGCCAAGTTTTTGGACGAGACAAAGGAGATGCCCTTCGTTGCCAGAGCTTTCAAGGCCGTTGCCAGAGAATTCCCCGATCCGTCCCGTCATTGAACGGTCTGAGCGATAGCTTGTCGTCTAAAAGCGAAGCTTGCGTTCGACAACGGCGGGGTGGTCCCCGGGAAACAGTTGTCCTTCGAGAACGTGTC
>DATJTR010000453.1:0-13218 GCA_035503215.1 Pirellulales bacterium | reverse complement strand
CCGCGTGGCGTGCTGGCGGCACTTTGCGCGGTAGCTGTGGTTTGATTGCGCGCCGCGCAACGCGGCTTCTGACTGCGCAACGAACGCGCCGCGTTTGACTCGTAAGCACGAACTCTCGCCCGTTGCTTTCCCGGTTGCGGATCAGTGCAAGGAATCTCGCCAAGATGCGCGTGCGCTGCTGCCTCTCTTGAGGGGAACGCTTTTCCGAAGCGAGTTTGGTGCGCGAGTACGGCGCTTGTGCTGGGAAGGCGCCCTTGGGGCGCCAAAGGCAGTTTTCAACGAAGGTTGCTCTCGAGTGTTTCCTCATTTGAGGCCGTGGCGATTTGCAATGCCGATTCAGATCTTTGCTGCGTGATGCGTGCGGCTCCGATCGTGGGTGAAGCAATCGGCGTGCGGAAAAAATGCGCGGCGTCGGAGCGCAAAATTTAAAATTGCGGTTTCGCTTGTGCTCCCCTTGTGAGTGACAACCACCAGGGTAAAATCCGCGGACGGTGGATGGCGATGGCTATCGACTGTGTGAGAGACAAGGCCCGTCACGGAACAGTTTCAGGCATGCCTTCTTGGCCTGCCCTCACGCGCGATCCCCGCACTATGAATTTTGAGGATTTGATCCAGCGCTCGGCCGACGCGATTCTGGTCGTGCTGGACACCGGGCAGGTCGTTTACGCCAATCGTGCCGCCGAGGCACTGTTCGGGTGGTCAACCGATGGCGATGGCCGGCGGCGCGAGCTCGCGATCACCGGGCTCGGCACCAGCGAAGTCGCTCTTCCTGCGCTTGGCGGGCAAGAGCGCATCGCCGAGATGCGGGTGGTGGCGAGCGAGTGGGAGGGGCAGCCGGCCTATCTCGCTTCGCTTCGCGAGATCACCGATCGGAAACATGCGGCCGACGCACTCCGCTTTCTGGCCGATGCCAGTCGCTCACTGGCCGGTCTGCTCGATTATCCCGCCACGATCGATGAAGTTGCCCGGCTCGCCGTCGCCCATCTGGCCGATTGGTGCGTGTTGGATTTGCTCGATGGCGACCGTGTCTTTCGCACCGGCTGCGCAAGTCCTGGGCTCGCTCCGGGCGGCAGCACGCCGATTCTGCATGCCACATGGATTCTCAAGCCGGGTCAGTCGAGCGTGCTGGCCGACGTGATTCGTTCGGGACAGGCGCATACCTATGCCGATCTTCCCTCCGAGAGACTTTGTGCGCTGGTTGCGTCGCCTGGGAATTGCGATGGGATTCGGCAGCTAGGTTGCCATGCTGCGATGGCGCTGCCGTTGATCGCTCGTGGCCGGCTCATCGGCACCATCACCTGCGTCGCGGCCAGCGAGGCGCGGCAATTCGGGCGGGCGGAGTTGGCCCTGGCGGCCGATTTGGCCGGCCGTGGGGCGCTGGCCATCGACACCGCGCGGCTGTACGAGCAATCGCGCAGTGCCGTCCGCCATCGCGACCGTTTCTTGGCGATGCTGGCTCACGAGTTGCGCAACCCGCTGGCGGCGATTTTCAGCGCGGTGGAGCTGATGCGGCAATCGGACGATGTCGCCCGAGTGCTCCGTCGCACCGAGGAAGTCATCGAGCGGCAAGGACGGCACATGGCCCGGTTGCTCGACGAGCTTTTGGATATCTCGCGAGTCACGCATGGGAAAATCGAACTCCGCAAATCAGCGATCGATCTTTGTTCGCTCGTGCGCGATACCGTCTTGGCAAACGAAACGCTCATTCGCGGCCGCGAGCACCAGATCGTGACCGAACTGTCCGATGCTCCTTTGTGGGTGGATGGCGATTCCACCCGGCTCGAACAGGTGCTCACCAATCTGCTGCACAACGCCGTCAAATACATGGAGCCGGGAGGCACGATCCATGTTTCAACGCGGGTCGAGGAGGACCGGGCCGTGCTCTCGGTTCGCGATGCCGGCACCGGCATCGCCGCGAACGACTTGCCCCACGTTTTCGATCTGTTCGTGCAGGCCGACCGCTCGCTCGACCGAGCCCAGGGAGGATTGGGAGTCGGGCTGACGCTGGTCCGTCATCTGGTCGAAATGCACGGTGGTTCCGTGTCGGCCCGCAGCGAGGGTGCGGGATTGGGCAGCGAATTCACGGTGGAGTTATTGCGCGTGGCGCAACCGGCCGTGCCGACTGCGACCCGCGAACTGCGCGTGACGACCAAACGGCGGCGGCGGGTCGTGATCGTGGAAGACAACGCTGACGCGCGCGAGATGTTGCAAATGCTGCTGGCTGTCGAGGGACACGACGTGGACAGTGCCGAAGACGGACGCGATGGGCTGGCGCTCATCGAGCGCGTCAGGCCGGATGTGGCTTTGATCGACATCGGCTTGCCGCTGCTCAACGGCTACGACGTCGCGCGCAAGTTGCGCGCCCGCAGCCAGGGCGCGCCGGTGTTGCTGGTCGCCCTGACCGGTTACGGTCAGCCGGAAGATCGGCAACGGGCGCTGGCCGCCGGGTTCGACGAGCATTTGATCAAGCCGGTGAACCTCGACGATCTGACGCAAATCATGTCGCGCTCGCCTGCGGCAACGATGCGCTAAGGCGGCGGTTGGCCTCGGCAGCCAGCACTTCCTGCTGCCATCTTCGGCTCGGCCGTTGAATCTCATGCGGCACAATGGTTTACAGTGGCCATTGCGCGATCTAAGATGCAAGGGACGCAAAGCGGCGGCGTGGACACTGCAAACCCGCGCCAAGATCTTCGCGGATTGTGCTTTGCGCTGGCGGTTCCGTGCAAGCGGCGGCCCCCGACGATCCAAACAGGACCCTAACATTCGTCTGTTACAGTCATGCTACACATGAAAACTCAGTCGTTGTTAGCTCCTGAAGGGGAATCGGTGTCCATGGTGAATGACCGTATTCTGGTCGTCGACGACGAAGACGACCTGGCGGAACTCGTGCGTTACAACCTGACGAAAGAAGGATATCTCGTGACCTGCGTGGGCTCGGGCGAACAAGCATTGGGTGAAGCCCGCGCCCAAGTGCCCGACCTGATCGTGCTCGATCTGCTCCTGCCCAAGGTCGATGGCTTGGACGTCTGCAAGCAGCTCAAGTCGGATCCCAAGACTCAGCACATCCCGATCGTGATGTTGACCGCTAAGAGCGAAGAAGTCGACATGGTGACGGGTCTTGAATGTGGAGCCGACGACTACGTTACCAAGCCCTTCAGTCCGCGCGTCCTTTTGGCCCGCATTCGAAGCGTGCTGCGCCGGCGGGCAAAGGCCCCCGTGGGGGCCGACGACGACGATCCCGAGGCGCTGCGCATCAGCAACTTGCTCATCCACCCCGGTCGGCACGAAGTGCTGGTGAACGGAAATGCGATCGATCTTACGTTTACCGAGTTTCGCTTGCTGCATTTTCTGGCGCGGAAACCGGGTTGGGCCTTCTCGCGCAGCCAGATTGTCGACGCGGTGAAAGGCGAGGACTATCCGGTCACGGAGCGGAGCGTCGACGTGCAAGTGGTCGGTTTGCGTAAGAAGCTCGGTGCGATGGGGACTTGCATCGAAACGGTCCGCGGAGTCGGCTACCGGTTCAAGGAGTAGCGATGCCCAGGCGCCGGCTGTTGGGACAGCTCTTTCCCTCCTTCGTTCTGCCGGTGTCGTTGGCCGTGGTGGCGGTGGCATGGTTCGCCATGCACGGCTTCGAAGCGTTATCGCTGTCCAGCGTGCGCGAGCGGCTGACGGCTGAAGCCCGCGCGCTGGCCGACCGCGTCGCCGCATCCGACGAGGCAGACGCTCCGGTCGTTGAATCGGATCGGGGGATAGCGGGACCGACGCGGTTTGTCGCGCTTACCACCCAGGGAAACGTGCTGTTCGACAGCGCCCGGCGGCGTAGTGGCAGCGAGGGGTGGCTTGACCGGTCGGAGGTTCGCCACGCGCTCGAGGGGCGATCCGAGAGTGCGTTGCGCACCCAGTCCTCGCCGCCGCAGCGGGTTCTTTCGGTCGCGGTGCCAGTGGAACGCGACGGGCAGGTCGTCGGCGCGGTCACGGCCGTGGAATCGTTGGCCGAACTGGACCATGCGATCGAGCAGTTCGAAAACCGGCTGGTTTGGGCCGGCATCGCGGCCGCCGGCGTCGCCGCACTGTGCATCTTTCTCGTCTGGCGGCGCTGGGCTCGGCCGCTCGAAGAAATGCGGCGTGCCGCCGAGCGTTTCGCCCGCGGCGAACTCGGCTTTCGCGTCATGGTGCCCGATTCGGATGAATTGGCCGGTCTGGCCGAAGCGCTCAACCAAATGTCGCAGCAGCTGCAAGAACGCATCAGCACGATCGTCCGGCAGAACAACGAGCAAAAGGCGGTGCTCTCCAGCATGGTCGAAGGGGTGCTGGCCGTCGACAACCAGGAGCGCGTGATCAGTCTCAACAAGGCCTCTGGCCAATTGCTGGGAATCGATCAGACCCAGGCTCAGGGTCGCAGCCTGCAAGAAGTGGTGCGCAACGCCGACTTGCGACGCTTCGTCAGTCGAGCGCTGAGCTGTCATGAGCCGATCGACGACGACGTGGTATTGCACGGCGACCATGAAGGAGTGCTGCAAGCGCGCAGTGCCGCCCTGCACGACGCGCAAGGGCGCGGCATCGGGGCCGTGGTGGTGCTCAACGACGTCACCGATTTCCGCCGGCTGGAGCACATTCGCCGCGACTTCGTGGCCAATGTGTCGCACGAGCTGAAGACGCCGATCACCTCGATCAAGGGTTTCGTCGAAACGCTGCTCGACGGCGCCATCAGCGATCCGGAAGACGCGCAGCGGTTCCTGCAAATCATCGCCAAGCAGGCCGATCGCCTCGACGCCATCATCGAAGACCTGCTAAGCCTGTCGAAAATCGAACAAGGGGAAGAATCGGGTGACATCGAGTTGGTCACGGGCCGCGTCAAGGACGTGATCGACGCCGCAATCCATATTTGTCAGCCCAAGGCCGAAGAGCGGCAAATCCGGATTTGTGCGGCTTGCGAAGGCGACATCGTGGCCAAGATGAATCCCGCCCTGCTCGAACAGGCTCTGATCAATTTGCTCGATAACGCCCTCAAATACAGCGAGCCGGGAAGCGAAGTGCAAATGCTCGCCAGCCAGTTCTTCGACGAAGTGACGATTACCGTGGCCGATCGCGGCTGCGGCATCACCACCGAGCACCTGCCGCGCATTTTCGAGCGATTCTATCGCGTCGACAAAGGCCGCAGCCGCAAGCTGGGCGGCACCGGACTTGGCCTGGCCATCGTCAAGCACATCGTGCAAGCTCATCATGGCCGCGTCACCGTCAAAAGCACGCCCAGCCTCGGCAGCACCTTTACGATTCATCTGCCCCGGCTCGCCGAGCACCTCAACGGACAGGTTACGGAGACGGCCGGTAAGTGATTCTCGAGGCGTCCGAAGCCGAATCGCTCCGATATCGCGCCATTCGGCTGGCTGGGCGAGTCGAATTCCGCTGGCCGACGCCGGCAACTATAATCGGGCGGAACGTTTTGCATCGGGCCCACCGCCGACCCGCCACCCGCTGGATGCGATATGACGCTGTTGATCGATTGGATTCGCTGGCTGATTGGGCTGGCCAAGCCGGAAAACCTGCAAACGCTAGTCAATCTCGGTGGTGCGGCCTGGGTCGGCTATGCCGTGCTGGGAGCCATCATCTTCAGCGAGACCGGCCTGCTTGTCGGTTTCTTCTTGCCCGGTGACTCGCTGCTTTTTGCCGCGGGGTTTCTTGCCAGCAAAGACGTGTTCAACATCTTCGTTCTCGACGCGGTCCTGATCGCGGCGGCGATCGTCGGCGACGCGGTCAATTACTACGTCGGCTTGCAGATGGGCACCTACGTTTTCGAAAAGGGGCGCCTGCGCTTCATCAAACACAGCCATTTGATGGCGGCCAAGGCGTTTTATGAACGCCACGGCGGCAAAGCGATCGTGCTGGCGCGGTTCGCTCCCTTCGTGCGCACCTTCACCCCCTTCGTGGCCGGGATCGCTCGAATGGGATACCGAAGATTTGCCATCTACAACATCGTGGGCGGGGCGGCTTGGGTCTTGTCGATGTCGCTGGCCGGCTATTGGCTGGGGCAGATTCCTTGGGTGCAGCGCAATTTCGAGATGGTGGTGATCGCGATCGTCATCGTCAGCGTGATGCCGCTTTGCGTATCGGCACTGCGTCACTGGATGTACCCGGCCGCTGCGGAATTAGCCATCGCTCCCGCGGAAAGCCCGATCGACGATGCCTGACGACGCACCGCATTCCTCCGCCGATTCGCCACGCTCCGCGGTTGGCCGCAAAGCCGGGCCGGCTGCCGCCGCATTGGAGGACCCGGTCGTGAGGTCGGGGCGGCGTGAAGCCCTGTGGACCCTCTCGTTGTGGCTGACGGCGGCCATTTATTCGATCACCTGGTGCACGTTGTTTGGCTACGACCGCTCGGTCGACAGCCTGACGTTCGTACTCTGGTTTCCCGACTGGTTTTTTTGGGGGGTCGTGCTGCCGTGGGGCATCTGCACGGTGGTTTCGATTTTTTTTGCCTTCTGCCTGATCCAGGACGATCCGTTGACCAGCTCGTGGGACACGGCCAGCGAGGACACTCCCCCCGACGATCGCACTGCGCTCGAGGAGGAAGGGAGTGTTTGACGTTATTCGTTCCTCCGCGGTTCCTGCCTTGCCTGGGTTCTTGATCGTGGCCGATGCAGCGCCGGCGGGCAATCCGCGGCCGACGGTCGGTTACGGACCGATCGTCGGATTGCTGGCAGTGATTGCCGTCTCGGTTTGGCTGGGAGCACGGGCACAACAAGTCGTGCGCCGCAGCTCGTTTTTAAGCGGTTATTTTCTCGGCAACCGCGGGCTGGGGGCCTGGGCGCTGGCGCTGACGGCCACGGTGCAAAGCGGCGGCACGTTCATGGGCTATCCGTCGCTGGTTTACACCCACGGTTGGATCGTCGGATTGTGGATCGCCGGCTACATGTTGTTGCCGCTCACGGCGTTCGCGGTGTTCGGCAAGCGGTTGGCGCAGCTTTCCCACCGGACCGGCGCGATCACCGTGCCCGACATGTTTCGTGCTCGCTTCGCCAGTCCGAAATTGGGGCTGATTGCTTCGCTGTTGATTCTGTGCTTCATGTCGGTGCTGATGGTGGCCCAATTCAAGGCCGGCGCGATTCTGATGAAGTTGGCCTGGCCCAGCTCGGCGTCGCTGGCCATTAGCGAAGAGTTGATCGGTCCCGTTGACGCCGAATATCTGTTTGGGTTGATGATCTTTGCGGCGACCGTTGTCGGCTATACGTTGATCGGCGGTTTCTTAGCGTCGGTTTGGACCGACATGTTTCAAAGTGTGTTGATGGCGGCGGGGGTGGTGTTGCTCTTCGCGCTGGTTGTCCCCACGGCCAGCCGTGCCGGCTTCGACGCACCAACGCTGGCAGCCGTGAACGTGACCGGGCGGGCGTTCGCTTCGGGCCCAGGCTTTGCCGAGCCGGGCCGCTCGTTTCTCCCCCCTACCCTGGCACTGTCGTATTTCGTCGTCTGGGTTTTCGGCGGTTTGGGTACTCCGGCCGGCATGATCCGGCTGATGGCTGGCAAGAACACACCGACCATCCGCCGCTCGATCGTGATGCTGTCGATTTACAATCTGCTGATCTATTTGCCGCTGCTGGTGATTTGTATTTGCGCCCGGTCGGTCTTGCCAGATTTAGCCAAGTCCGACGAAGTCGTGCCACGGTTGGCCCTCTGGGCGACGGATGGTATCTGGGGTGGCTCGCTGGTGGCCGGACTGATCCTGGCCGCTCCCTTGGGGGCTGTGATGTCGACCGTCAGCTCCTATCTGGTCGTGATCGCGTCGGGACTGGTGCGCGACGTCTACCAGCACTTCTTCCGGCCTCAGGCGAGCCAAGACGAAATACGCCGCGCTGCTCAAGGAGTGATGATCGCCCTGGGAATCGTGGCGGTGCTGGCCAATGTCTGGCCGGTCGAGTATTTGCAGACGCTGATCGTGTTCAGCGCGGCGGCCTGCGGCGCCACTTTCTTCGTACCGGCGTGGATGCTGGCCTACTGGCCGAAGGCAACGGCTGCGGGAACTGCCGCGGCTATGTTGACGGGAGCTGGCACAATCTTGGTGTTGCTCGTGACCGGCATCTGGCTCAAGAGTCACGGTTGGCAGCAACTGATCGATCAACGCGCGACCTTTTCGTCGTATTATCCGGGCGGATTCCATCCGCTGCTCTTCGCTTTGGCGGCATCGCTGATTGCTGGAGTCGTGGTCAGCCGGGTGACCAAGCCGCCGCCACGCTCGGTCGTCGGCCGACTTTTTCTGGCGCCCCCCGAAGCCGCCGAAGCGCAAGCGGCCGGCCAGGCCTAAGCGCTTGATGGCAATCTGGCCCGATTTGGCAGCGATGCCATCGCCAGCAATCGAGTGCGGTGAGGCGAAAAATCCTCCTCGCCGCCAGATTTTCGCATCTCTGTTACCCCCCTCCGCCGATTCAGCTTCGAGATCACTCGATCTTGCCGAGGCCGGCAGCGATGCGCAAGTACCATCAAGACCACGCGCACGGGGGGCTTCGCTAGCGGACTCAATTGCCGAAGCGGCAACGCTTTCTGGGATATGCAGTCCCTGGCGATTCGTATTGCGAGCCCGTCGGGCGGCCGGTAGAATGCCGCCCCCTTCGGGACCGAAAGGAATGCCAACGGATGGCGTTCCCATTGAGACGATGACGGGGCTCGCGGGTTTGTCTGCCGGCGCCACACGCTGGCAGGCATCGCTCGGTTGGCCGCGCGCCGATGGCTCTCGCCCGAGGGGAGCGTACGTGGCACGATTTCGTTGCAGGGAGGCAACCTGATGTCCTCGAGTGGACATTCGGAGAGCGATTCTCCGGCCGATCATAACTTTCTTAGTTGGCCGTTCTATTGGGGCACGCGCCTGATCCTGGCCTATCCCTGGGCGACGATCGCGCTGGGGATCGCGCTGGCCGGAGTCGCCCTGGCGCTGACCGGCACGCGGCTCGGCTATCGCACCAGCCGGCTCGACCTGATCAATCCCAAGAGCGACTACAACCGTCTTTGGCTCGAATACATCAAGGAATTCGGGGCGGAAGACGACGCCGTCATCGTCGTCGAGGGGAAAGGGCGCGAAGAAGTCGTGCCGGTCCTCGAGGAGATATCGACGGCGCTGGCTCGTGAAGACCGGCTGTTTCACGCCGTGTTGCACGAAGTCGATCTCAGCAAGATCCGCTCCAAGGGCTTGCACTACCTACCTCCTCCCGAGCTCGAAAAAATCGATCGGTTCTTGGCCGAAACCCAGCCGATCGTGGCCGGCGAATGGTCGCGATTGAGCATGGGTAATCTGGTCGCGGGCATGGCCATGCGGATGCAAGCCGCCTTCGCGCAAGCGATGCAGCACCCCGATCGCCCCATCGATCCGTCGCTGAACATGGAGGATCTCGAGCGGCTGGTCAGCAGCCTGCTGGCCACGCTGAGCCAGCGCGGGCGCTATCAGTCTCCGTTCGCCGAAATGCCGCAGTCGTTCGCCGTGTTGAGCGAAATGAACAGCGAGTATTTGCTGGCCAAAAACGGACAGTTGGGCTTCGTTCTGTTGCGGCTGGCGCTGAGCAAGGACAGCAGTTTCACGGCCGGCGACGAAGCTACCACGGCCCTGCGTGCCTTGATCGCTGAAATCCGCGTGAAGCATCCGCAAATCAAAATCGGTTTGACCGGCTTGCCGATCATGGAAGCCGACGAAATGCACGCCAGCCAATCGTCGATGTTCTGGTCCAGCCTGGTGTCGATGATCGGCGTCGGCCTGTTGTTCATCGCCGGTTTTGGCGGGCTGCGGCATGCTCTGTTGGCCAACGTGATTCTGTTGGTCGGCATGGCATGGGCCTTCGGCTACGTCACGCTGACCGTGGGACACTTGAACATCCTCAGTGTCAGTTTCACCGTGACGATGATCGGCATCGGCATCGACTACGGTATCTACTACGTCGCCCGCTACTTGCAACTCCGCAGCGAAAAACGCGACTGCCTGCCGGCCTTGCTGGAAACGTCGCGCGGTGCCGGTCCGGCCATTACCACGGGCGCACTGACCACGGCCGTCGCCTTCTTTACCGCCGGCCTGACGAGTTTCACCGGCGTGGCCGAGCTGGGAATCATCGCCGGTGGAGGTATTCTGCTTTGCGCCGTTGCCGAGCTGACGCTGCTCCCTGCCGCCATCGCCCTGATGGACCGCAGCGGTTGGGGCGTGCGAATGCCGAGTCCGTTGCCAATTCACAAATGGATTCTGCCGTTCGAAAAACTGCCCAAGTTGACGTTGGCTGCCACGCTGATCATGACCGGCTTCTTGTCGCTAGGGATGACCAAGCTCTGGTACGACAACAATCTGCTCAATATGCAGGCCGTGGGATTGGAAAGCGTCGAATTGGAGCGCCGGCTGCTTTCGGAGTGCAACCAAAGCGTTTGGTATGCGCTGTCGATTGCCGACAGCCGCGAGCAACTGTTGGCCCGCAAGGCAAAATTCAGCGCCCTGCCGACCGTCGAGCGGACTGAAGAGATCGTGTCGCTGCTGCCCGTCGACGACGAGGTGAAACGCCCGATCATCGAACGGATCAGTTCGCGCTTGACCGAATTGCCCGAACGGCCGCCGTTGATCACGATCAGCCGTCCCGAAAAGCTCGGCGAAGCGCTGGCTCAATTGCAGGCGATGATTGCGCGGACGGGTCGCGATGAGAAGTGCGCCCGGCAGATCGAGCAGATCCGCCACCTGCTTCGCAGTATGCCCGTCGACGACTGCTATCGTTTCATCTCACTGTTTCAGCAGCAAATGGCGGGGGACCTGCTCAGCCGGCTGCATGTGCTCAAACAGGTGGCGAATCCTGAACCACCGCAACTGACTGATCTGCCGGCCAGTCTGGTCGATCGTTTCGTCGGCAAGGATGGCCATCACCACTTGCTGAAGATCTACGGCAAGGGAAACATCTGGGACACCGAAGCACTGGCGCACTTTGTCAGTGACGTGCGCGGCGTCGACCCTCACGTGACGGGTAATCCACTGCAGGCTCACGAGGCCTCGGCTGAAATGAAAAGCAGCTACGAGCAAGCCGCCATCTATTCGATGCTTGTGATCATTGGCGTTCTGGTGCTCGATTTTCGCAGTCTGACGTATTCGCTCATCGCCGCGCTGCCGCTGGGAGTGGGCTTGCTGCAAACGTTCGGGTTGCTCGGCTTTTTGAATGTTCCGCTGAATCCGGCGAATCTGATCGCGCTCCCCTTGATCCTGGGCATCGGCGTCGACTACGGGGTTCACATCGTGCACGAATTTCGCGAATGCCGGGGGCCGTATCGCATGTCTCCCGGCACCGCCGTGGCCGTGCTAATCGACGCATTGACGACGATTGTCGGGTTCGGCTCGTTGATGATCGCCACGCATCAAGGACTGCAGAGCTTGGGACGCGTCCTGACGATTGCGGTCACATGCTGCTTGTTCAGCTCGCTGGTGATGCTGCCGGCTTTGCTGGCTTGGATGACGCGCAATCGCCCCGAAGTGCCTTTGGCCGACGCCGAGCCGTATGGCGAACCGGCCGGCCTGGAGGCACCGGTGGCTGCGCCGCGTGCCCGCGCGGCATAAAAAAAAGGGAAGCGAACCCGCAGGCACGCTCCCCTTCTCCGTTTCAGGCGTTTGTCGGCCGAATCGCGACGGCCGTTTATTCTTCCAGTTTCAGGATCACCTCGTCGTCGTTGACATTGATCGAGTCGTCGTCGGCATCGTTCGGCGAAGATGCAGTCGACGTGCTGGACGACTGTGCGTTGCCCTGATTGGCAACGCCGGCGTCCAGGGCGTCGATCAGATCGGTGTGGTGGCCGATCATCTTCCACTTGCCGTTTTCCTTGCGGAACGAGCTGGTGGCCCGAATGCGGAACTTCTGCGTGCGGCCTTCAGCGTCGCGTCCGCTGCCGATTTCATAGTTCTCGACCAGCGCCAGATCGTTGCCGATCGTCACGTGCAGATCGGTGGCCTCGACGCGGCCGTCGAGTTTCATGTCTGCCTGGACGCGCCACATGGTCTGAATGGCGTCCCAACCGACCTGCATGCCCCCAACCGGGCCCATGTAGGTGACCGTGTTGGCGTGCGACCAGATTTCGTCCATGCCCGAGGTATCGCCGGCAAACACAGCGTTCAGGCCGGCATAGAACTGCCGTATAGCCGCCTCCACGGCCAGAGTTTCGTTTGCCGCGGCTTCGATCGTCGCGACTTCGGCCGCCGTGGTTTCTACCGCCCCCCTTTCATCGACGACCTTGTCGTCGGTGGGAACGCTGTTGGGCTGGCCAGGATTGGTGGCTGGCTCCGAGCTTCGAGGCGTGGCTGCCGAGGTTTCATTGGCCCCTGCATCGGCCGAGAATCCCAACAGCAAAATCGCCGCGAATGTGATTACGTGTTTGTGCACCGAAAACCCCTTCAATTCGAGAGTTGAATCTGCCGACTAGCCGAGCAAGCGGAGGAGAAGCAAAACCGCTCGGCAGGGGCGAATGCCCCGTTCGTGATCGGCGAGCAATTCAAGCCTAGCTTGCCCGGCGAGAAAGCCCCGAAAACCGACCATGGGCCAGGCGCGTCAACAACGCAACCGGTGAAATGGCAGCAGTTTATGGTTGCGAGTAAGAACCCGTGGGTGGGTTTATTCCGGCAACGGCCGCCCGCGCGTTTCCGGGGCAAAGGGGAGCGCCAAAAGACCAATCACGAAAATCAAGCTCAGCGTCACGCCGGCATAGCGCAGCGGTTCGGTGTAACCCTTGAAAACAGTGCTGGTCAGAAAACCCAGCGTCAGGGGGCCGGCGGCGGCTATGAAACGTCCACCGTTGTAACAAAAGCTGGTCCCCGTGCTGCGCAAATAGGTGGGAAACAGCTCGGGAAAATAAATCGCATATCCGCCGAAAATCGACAACTGGAAGAAGCCCATGATCGGCATCATCCAAAAGATCTCGCTGTAGCTGTCGAGGTACCAAAACACCGCGGCCGAACTGATCATCGTCCCGACGAACGCCATGGCAAAGGCCGGACGGCGTCCGATCGCTTGGGTGATGTAGCTGAAGCTGTAAACGCCGAAAAACGAACCGATGTTCATCACCGTAAAACCGATGCCCGTCCAGATCATCTTCATCCCCGGGATCTTGTTTTCCGGGACGCCTTCGGCCCGGAACGTCTTGTCCAACACTTCTTGTATCAAGTCGGGCGTGAAGAAGCCGAGCGACCACAGACCGATCACGCCTGGCACGGCCAACGCCAGCCCTACCAGG
>DATJTR010000452.1:0-2992 GCA_035503215.1 Pirellulales bacterium | reverse complement strand
GCGTGGGCGCCGCTCGCCGCGCGTGTTCGACGTCGTGGTCCGCTCGCTGGCCGACAAGAACGACGCGGTCCGCCTCGCGGCGCTCGAGGCGGTCGCCCACCTTCCGGCAGCCGACGCTGCCGCGGCCCTG
The DNA here is from genome assembly GCA_035503215.1 of Pirellulales bacterium. GTDB lineage: Bacteria > Planctomycetota > Planctomycetia > Pirellulales > PALSA-1355 > DATJTR01. The sequence continues at coordinate 2,862 of DATJTR010000452.1, read as the reverse complement.
CGCCCCTTGGCTGCATCGGATGACGCCAATACGGATTTCCGCGAGGCGGTCATTCGCACTCTGGCGGAGAAACTTAGCCAACCGATCGAAATCGGCTGGCTGGCGGCGATCATCAAGTCGCGCAACGTGAGCAAACCGCCTTACGTGCCAACGCCAGAGGAAGAACGCAACGATCCCGAGGCGGCACTCCGCAAAGTGATGGAAAGCGTTACACCCGTATCGCTGGGCGATGCGCCGCGGCTAATGCGGCTGTATGGAGGCACCGAGGCGGTGCCGGCGCTGCTCGGTTGCCTGGATTTCGAGAATCCGGCAGTGCGGAGCTATTACAATGCGGCGATCATTACCGAGCAACTTGCCTGCAGCGGGCCATTGGCGATCCCCTGGCACGGCGATTTGAACCGTGACGGCACGCAGCAGGAAACCGAAGAGAATCGCCACACGCTCGCGAAGCTCAAGGTGTGGGTCGATTATTGCCAGACGCATCCGGGAACCGGCGCGGTCGCGCCGCCGAATCCGAATCCCGCGAAAGACCAAGAATCGTGGGGAACCGAAGTCGAGGGCTTGAGCATCCGGGCGCGATTGAACCGCAGCGTATGGCCCGCGGGATTGCCGCAGGTGGCGACGATCGACGCCTGCACGCTGCCGGACGGAAAGAGAACTTCTTGGGGGACCGTCGCGTTGTCGTCGCGGGCGGCAGCGCTCGAAGTCGAGATCAACGGCGAGTGGTACACGCTGCCGGGCGATGCCGACCAGTCGGTGTGCGGCGAGTGGAACGCCTACCATGGCAATCGCTGGCAAGATCTACAGCTCGACGGCCGATGGCGGCGGCGGAGCGACGGCCAGGCGCTCGATTTGAAACCGGGCAAATACACCGTGCGTGTGGCGCTCAGCCGGCTGCCCACCGGCGAGCGGACCGGCCTGGCGACGAGCGAGCCCACCAGCTTCGAAGTGATTGCGACCGAGTAGCGATGCTGCGGGCCGCGCATTTTGACGAGGCGTGGCGACTGGAATCGAGCTAACCCGCCGCCGCGAGGCTGCGGCGAGTACCGGCGAGGGTTCTTCGTCGTGCCGCCCTCGCTTGCGCTTCGGGTTAGTTCGTCAAACGACCCGTGATACCCGACTTATTTCTGGGCGAAGATCTCGCTGGCCACGCAGCCCAGCACCAGGTCGCGGACGCGGAAGCCTTCGGCTGCCGTGTTGTCGACGAGCCGGCGCAGCTCGGGCCGATCGCCGACGCTCAATTCGCGGCCCGTGGCCAGAACGAGCAGCTTTTCGGCGAACGCATGGGCGCATTGATCGCGGCGTTTCAAGAGCTCGGCCTTGAACGTGCGGATGTCCTGGAACTCGGTGGCGCCGAAGCGGCCGCTGGGGTCGATGCGAGGATATTTGTCCCCCAGGGCGTAATTGCCGCGCCAGCGGCCGATGGCGTCGAACGTTTCCAGCGCGAAGCCGGGGGGATCGATCTGCCGGTGGCAAGAGGCGCACGTTGCGCTTTCTCGGTGCTTTTCCAATTGGTCGCGAATGGTTTTCGCGCCGCGGATGTCGGGCTCGATCACCGGCACGTTGGGGGGCGGCGGAGGCGGCGTTGCGCCCAGCAGGCTTTCCAGCACCCAAATGCCGCGGATCACCGGCGAGGTATCGACGCCATTGGCCGACAGCGTCAGCACGCTGCCTTGGCCCAACAGGCCGCCTCGGCGGGCATCGGTCAACTTAATGCGGGCAAAGGAGAGGCTCGGCGCGTTTCCATCGCCGTCGGGAATCAGTTCCGAAGGCTTTAACCCGTTCACGGGCTGCCCTTGCACCGCCATCACCGACATTGGATCGAGGCCATACAGTCGGGCCAGATCGACATTGAGAAACGCGTAATCGGAATCGAGACAGCGGTCGAGCGGGCCGTTGGTGTTGAGCAGATGGCGGAAGAAGAGCCGCGTTTCGGTCCGCATGGCCAATTCCAAGTCGTCGTCGTAGTAGACCGAGAACTTGTGGACGTCCGGAGCCATCGTCCCCAGCTTGCGCATGGCCAGCCAGCCATTCAAAAACTCGTCGATGAAAGCGTCGGAACGCGGGTCGTCGAGCAGCCGCTCGGCCTCGCGGCGCAGCACCTCGGGACGGTTCAGCTCGCCGCTGGCGGCCAGTTCCAAGAGCCGCTCGTCGGGCATCGTGGCCCAGAGAAAGTAAGACAGCCGCGACGCGATTTCGTAGGCCGACAGGTTGGGTCCTGCTTCTTCGCGATAGAGAAACTCGGGCGAGCAGAGCAGTGCCGTCAGGCCGTCCTGGATGGCTGCTTCGGGCGATCTGCCAGAACGTTCGGCGTCGTCCACGAGCCGGACGATCGGCGCGACTTCTTTGGCGCTGGCGGGGCGCCGCCAGGCGCGGGTGGCAAAATGCTGCAGAACTTCGGCCGCCCGCTCGCTGCGGTAGGGCTCGTCGCCAAAAATCGCCCGATGGCTTTCCGGCGGCCAGGAGTCGTTCAACGGGCCGTCAACCTCGATCTTCATCACGCGGATGCGGGGCGACTCGAACCAGGTGTAAACGTTCCAGTCGCCAAAATACTTCCGGTCCTTGGCCAGGTTTTCGATCTGATCGGCGTTGAGCAGTAGCTGCTGGTTTTCCATGAAGTAGGTATGCAGGCGATTGTTGCTGTCGCTGGGACCGTTGGGAAAACCGAGACGGGGGAATTGCCCGCGATCGAGCCACGCCCGGCACTCGACCCACACCGGCTGGTCGTCGGGCAGGTCCCACACGGCCAACTCGCGCTGGCCGGCTTGCAGGTGCGTGGCCGCGAAGTCGAGCACTTCGGTGTTTTCCGGATCGAGCCCCTCGAGCGTGGCGGTCGAAAGCGACAGCCGCAGCGGCTCGTTG
>DATJTR010000451.1:0-9289 GCA_035503215.1 Pirellulales bacterium | reverse complement strand
CAGGCTGCCGAGGCCGACAATCAGGTAGCCGGTGCGGATCGCGTGATGCTCGGCCAGATAGCCACCCCCCCAGCCGGCCAAGGCCGCAGCGCCGTAGAGAGCGGCCCACTGAATCGATTGCAGCCGGTCGGTCCAGCCCGCGGGCTGACCGCGCTCGATCAACAGGGCGTCGATCACCACGTCGGCAAAGGCCACGCAAATAGCCGGCGGCATGAGCCAGGCCAGCAGATGCGGCTTGTCGAGCGATTCTTCCTGGAGCGCCAGGCCGAACATGGCGGCGGCCGAAAGGGCGCTGGTCAGGGCCAAATAGCTTTTTCGCCGGTACCCAGCCAGTGGGACGAAATCGGAAAGCAGGCCGTAGAGCGGTTTCACCGCCCAGGGGAGCGAGACGACGAACAGAAACGTGGCCACGCTGCCCGCGTCTTCGCCCCGGTCCAAGAGCAGGCTGCTGAGAGGCTGGGTGAGCAAGCCGTCGGTCGGATCGCCGAGCCCTTGTAGAAAATAGAACAGGCCGAAGAGGGCGGCTAGATTGACGAAGCGGGGCGGGATGGTGGGTTCAATCGCGGGCGACGACGCCGGCGCCGATCGATTCGCGTCAGGGTTGTCCAATCGCCGGCCTGCCGAGCGGGTGAAATTGCTGCGCCCGGGCGCCGCGCGACCGTCGCCGCGCGCCGGCGCCCCCTCAGCAAGCTTTGTAGTTCACCCTCCGGGCGATGGCAAGGCGGGCGGAAAAAACGACTCCCGTCTCCCGTCCCCTTTTTTCACTTCACGTCCAGGCCCAGCAAAAAGTCGTCGAGCGCCTTGTGCTGCGTGGCTTCCTGGTCGGCGAGATGCTTCACGTCTTTGCCGAGCTGTTCGACGGTGTCTTCCTGGTCGCCGAACTTTTTCACGTAGCGTTTGTAAAGATCGCTGGTGCGATCGAGTTGCTGCATGTTCTGGCGGATGCGCTGCTGCTCGTCGGTGATCGTTTTGAGCTGGGCGTCGAGCTGTTTACGCTGCTCGGCCAAGGAGGCGAGGGCGGCCTTCATTTCGACGATTTTTTCCAAGGCCGCCTTCACGTCGGCGCTGACCGACCGCTGCGAGCGGAAGAAACGAATCAGGTCGTCGTTGCTGCTCGCGAGCTGGACTTCTTGCCGGAGCATGTGTTCTTCGACGACTTCCAAAGCGGCCGATTTCTTCGGCTCGACGTCGATCGAAAAACGATAGGCCGAGCGGGTCTTTTCGGCCGGTTCTTTCGGCGTGACCAGGTTCCAATCTGGCGTGATCGGATGCTCGACGATGATGGTGCGGGCCCGGTCGTCGGAGTTCTTCAGCTTGTACTTTTGCGTGCGGACCTGCTTGTGCTCGGCCAACATGATCCCCTTCTTGAGCCATACCGAATCGATCTGGTCCGAGGTCGATGCGGTTTCGCTCGTGCATTCCACGTCCAGGTCGACGGCGTAGGTGAGCAGCCGGGAGGTGCCCGGGGCGACGTCTTCGATCTGGGCGTCGCCGGCGTAGGCGCCCCCTTCGAACACGGTGATCGGCCCTTGCATCAGGTGCAGCTTGGTGGTGTTGGCCAGCCGCAGCCCGCTCAAGGGATGCTTGGGCTGGATCGCGGCATTATAAACCGACAGTTTCTGACCCTCGACGTGCTCGTCGACGATCGGCAACATGGCCGATTCCTGCCGGGCCAGCGTGACGGGCGGCACGATCGAATACTGGAACAGCTCGCCCAGATCGCCGGAGGTGGCCACTGACTGAGCGCCCTGCAAGGTGATGTAGCCGTATAAGTCGTCCGATTCGTTTGACGAAAAGTGCTTGGTTGCCTCGGACGCCGGGCCCTTATTCTCGAGCAGGAAGGCTTCGTTCCGGAACAAGCTGTTGGTATAGAGTTTGCGACGGTTGCTCAACTCCTGCCATGACTGCGGGGACGATTCGTGCTTCAAAGCTTCCTCGGCGGCCACGTGCCCCTGCTCAAAAGCAACGCCGTTATCGGTGACGTCGAGATCGGCCGAGTAAACCTGCGGGCGCAGGCCGGCATACAGTTCGGGCTGGACCGTGGGACGCTGGACGTAGAGCGGGTCGTAGAGGTTCATGATGAACGAAACCGGCCGGCCGCTGACGAGCGTGAGCCGGACGTCGTGCCAATCTTCCTCGGTCGTGTTTTCGACGATGGCCCAACCTTGCAAGAGCGGCGTCAGCTTGCCGGCCGGGGCCGCCGGCTTGTCGTCTTTTGCGTCGGTCTGGGCTTTTGGCCGGTCGTCGAGCACGAGGCGGTAACTGGTTTTCCAGATCGGCATGTTCTGGATGTAACCGACGCGCACCGGCCGGCGGCCTTGGCCCGAGAAGCGGAGGGTGACGCTCTTCTTGTCGGCGTCGTGCCCCGAGGCCAAAACGGCCAAGGCCTGGCGAAATTCCTTGTCGAGCTGGGCGTTGGCCAGCTTGATCGCGCCGACCTGGGTGAGGGGAATGCTGCGCAGGCCGTCGTCCGTTAGGACGTTCATGATTTCGATCTTGAGCGGCTGCCGATTGGGCCCGGCGTCTTGTTCTCGGGTTTCGACTCCCAGCAGCGTGCCCGACATGGGCCCGGGGGCGGCGAACTCGATCCGCTCGCCGCGAATTTGATTGAGGATGCCGGCCAAGGTGGGGTTGTCGGTCAGATCGATGGCGAATTTTTTCAGCGTTTTGGTGAGCGGATCTTTCGAGCCGTAGGTCACGGCCGAAATCTGCCCGCCGCCGCGGTCCTCGACCACCAGGCTTTTGAGCAAGTCGTTGATGTCGGCGGCGTTGAACTTGAGCGCCACGGCCACGTCCCCATCGATCTCGCCTTGCCGATCGAAGAAACCGACCCCCGAGTTGAACACGACCACGCGTGTGAGCGGGACGGCCGCCGGCGGGGCCTCGGCCGCTGCCGGTGCGGGAGGGGCTGGCGCGGCGGTCGCGGCCGGCAGCGCGGCGAGCGCCGTGGCCGGCGGAGCGACGGGTTCCGCGGCGCGGACCGTTGGCGAAAGCAATAACAGGGTGCCGGTCAAAGCGCAAGCACAGCAACATTGCATCTTCATGTTCGTTCCTTTCGCCATTCGGGGGAGATGGGATGTCGAGAATCTGTCCGCTCGGCAGCGCTTGGATGCGGTCAGCAGCCTCGCGGTGCGCGGCGGCCCTTGGCTGAGCAGCCGTCGACTTGGCAGCCCCGCCCGCATTTTAACGCGCGGGCAGGGGAGTCCGTATCAATATGCTGGGTTTCATCATTGGGCCGGGGCACGCTCGGCGGCGACCGGGGCCGGTTTCAGGTCGAGCGAGAGCAGGAAATCGTCGAGGGCTTTGCGCTGGGCGGTTTCCCCGTCGGCGAGGCGTTTGACCTGATTGCCCAGCCCTTCGACGGTGTCCTCCTGCTCGCCGAATTTTTTCACGTAGCGTTTGTAGAGGTCGCTGTTGCGATCGAGCTGCTGCATGTTCTGGCGGATGCGCTGCTGCTCGTCGGTGATCGATTTGAGTTGGCTCTCGAGGTGTTTTTGCTGCTCGACCAAAGCGGCCAAGGCGGCTTTCATGGCGATGATTTTTTCCAGGGCCGCTTTCACTTCGGCGCTAATTACTCGCTGGGCGAGAAAGAAACGGATCGTCGCGTCGTCGCTGTTGGCGAGCTGAATCTGCTGGCTGACGACGTTGTCTTCGGCGACTTCGAGGGCGGCCGATTTCTTCGGCTCGACATCGACGGCAAAGCGGTAGACCGAGCGGGTCTTTTCCGTCGGCTCCTTGGGGGCCACCAGGTTCCAGCCTCCCACGATCGGCTGCTCGACGAGCACGGTTCTGGCCCGCTCGTCGGAATTCTTGATCTTGTATTTGCGGCTGCGGACGTGCTTGCGCTCGCTGTAGAGCACGCCTTTCACGAGCCGCACGGAGGTGATTTCTTCGGAAGTTGCGTTCGCCTCTTGGTTGCACTCGACGTCGAGGTCGATGGCGTAGGTCACCAGCCGCTCGGCACCGGGGGCGATGTCTTCGATCTGGGCGTCGCCGGCGTAGGCACCGCCGTCGAACACGGTGATCGGCCCTTGCATCAGGTGCAGCTGGGTGGTGTTGGCCAGCCGGAGGCCGCTCAACGGGTGCTTGGGTTGGACCGCGGGATTATAGACCGACAATTTCCGGCCGCTGATCTGCTCGTCGACGATCGGCAGCATGGCCGATTCCTGCCGAGCGAGCGTGACCGGCGGCACGATCGAGTATTGGAACAATTCGCCGACGTCGCCCGACTGCGCGCCGGGATCGGCCGCGCGGGTGACGCTGAAGGCGGCATCTTTTGCCTGCGGTTGGGCGTAGCCATTGCGGCCGAAGAGGGCCTCGCCGCTCACCGGCAGATTGGGTTCGCCGGCCGATTCTGCGTCGGCGAGCGCGGCGCGGCGATCGCCTTTCGCGGAGCCCGAGCCGCGGGCTCCCATTCCGCTCATGGCACCGGCGGTAGGTTTTGCGGCCGTCTTCCCGCCGACGTTCTGCCTCACCGCCGGCAAGCCCGGCTCAAGCAAGTCGCGGTCGCCCGCGTCGTACACCTGCGGCCGGAGGCCGGCGAACAGCTCGGGCTCGACGGTCGGCCGCTGAACGTAGAGCGGGTCGTAGAGATTCATGATGAACGAGACAGGCCGGCCGCTGACGAGCGACAGCCGTACGTTCTTCCAATCTTCTTCGGTCGTGTTTTCGACGATCGCCCAGCCTTGCAAGAGCGGCTGGAGCCGGCCGGCTTCGCCGGGCTTTTCATCGCTCTCTTTTTTCTCGTCCCCTGTCGCCTTGGCGTCGAGCACCAACCGATAGCTCGTTTTCCAGATCGGTGCGTTCTGGATGTAGCCGACGCGGACCGGCCGGCGGCCTTGGCCGGCGAAATGGAGCGTGACGCTTTTCTTGTCGGCGTCGTGTCCCGAGGCGAGCACGGCCAGCGCCTGGCGAAATTCCTTGTCGAGCTGGGCGTTGGCGACCCGGATCGCGCCGACCTGGTCGAGCGGGATGCTGCGCAGGCCGTCGTCGGTGAGGACGTTCATGATTTCGACTTCCAGCGGTTGCTTCCCTTGGCCGGCGTCGCGCCGCCGAATCTCGACCCCCAGCAAGGTGCCGGCCAGCGGGCCGGGGGCGGAAAACTCGATTCGTTCGCCGCGAATTTGATTGAGGATGGCGGCCAGCGTTGGATTGCCGGTCAGATCGATGGCGAATTTTTTCAGTGTTTTCGTGATCGGGTCCTTCGAGCCGTAAGTCACCGCCGAAATCTGGCCGCCGCCGCGGTCTTCGACCACCAGGCTTTTGAGCAGGTCGTTGACGTCGGTGGTGTTGAATTTCAGTGCCACGGCGGCGCTGCCATCGATTTCCCCCTGCCGGTCGAAAAAGCCGACGCCCGAGCTGAACAGGACCACGCGGGTTAAGGGAACCGCCGCGTCCTCGGCCGCCGCTTCCGCCGCCGGGGCAGGAGGCGCGGTCTCGCGTCCCACGGCGGCCAGTTCCTCGGCCGGCGCGGCGGTGCACGAGAGCACGAGCGATAGCACGAGACCGGCCGCGAACCGTCGAATCGCCATGATGGATCCCTTTCCAGTGGCTATTGAATGGAGAGGAGGAAGGAAGCCGCCAGCACCGTGCCAGGGTGGCGGCTATTGCAAATCAGTCCGCAGTATCATCCCGCGGCGGCGCGTTCGTCCAGCGCAGGCCGATGTGCCTGCACGAGCCAAACCGGTGTCGCCGAAGGGTTTGACGGCGGCGCGGGGAAAAGAGTTCCCGGCTGGTCGCGAAAACGCGGATCGGATTGAACCGCAGGTCGCGCGGAAGGACATCCCGGGCGGGAAAGAACGCGCGGATTGAATTGAACCGCCGAGGACGCAGAGGATAGCAGAGCGTGTATAAAGAGTTTGCCAAACGCGCGCAAGCAATCGTGGCGGCGGCGAACGAGAGTCGTGCCTCTCGAGTCGCCCTATTCGCTCGCCGTATCAAAGGTGCGCAGACAATCCGCCGGTCGGTTCTCTCTGCGCGTCTCTGCGTACCTTCGCGTCCCCTGCGGTGGAATTTCCTTCTTCCGCGGCGCGACAGGCGTCACACGTCGTGAATCACACGATCTACGTTTCGTCGCTGGCGCGGAGCCAGGGAGTGATCGTGGGAGCGTAGGAATGGATTTCGTCGCCGCGGAAATAGAGCTCGATCTCGCGCTTGGCCGCGTCGGGGCCGTCGGAGGCGTGGACCAGGTTCATCTGCCGGCTGGAGCTGAAATCGCCGCGGATCGTGCCGGCTGTGGCCTTCAGGCCGCTGGTGGCGCCGAGCATGTCGCGGACCACGCGGATCGCTTCCAACCCTTCGATTACCGCCGCCACGATGGGGCCGCCGGTGATGAAGCCTTCGAGCGTCGGATACCAGGACTTTTGCACGTGTTCGGCATAATGCTTTTTCGCCAGGTCGGGCGAGATGCGCATCAGCTTCATAGCGATGATGTTAAAGCCCTTGTCCTCGAAGCGGGTGAGGATGCGGCCGGCCAGGCGGCGTTGGATGCAGTCGGGCTTGAGCAGGATGAGCGTGCGCTCCATGACAGATGTCTCCAGGAATCGTTTTGGGGTTGTGGGGGATTGTAAGGCGCGGGGCGGGCCGACTCCAAGGGGGACGGCGTGCTAGCGGGACGCTGGACGGCTCCAACAAGTAGATCAGGCCTCGGCCTGACACCGTCCAGGGTTAAGGGACGCTCGGCTTCAACCAGGCAGTGTCAGGCCGAGGCCTGACCTACGGAAGTCGTTCAGCGCGGCTCAAGACGCCGGACTCCGAGTGCTCGTTTCAGTCGAGCAGCTTGCCGGTGCTGTCGCCGAAACGCTCGACGGGCGTGCCCATGCGGTCGAGCATCGAGGCGTAGAGATTGCACAGCGGCGTTTCGTGCGGGCTGACCAGGTGCCGGCCGGTGTTGATGGTGTGGCCGCCGCGGCCGGCCAGGATGATCGGCAGGTTGCTGGGATTGTGGCGGTCGCCGTCGGAAATGCTGGAGCCGAACATGACCATCGAGTTGTCGAGCAGCGTGCCATTGCCTTCGTGAATCGACCGCATCCGGTCGAGCAGGTAGGCCAACTGGGCCGAGTGCCAGCGATTGATCTTCTTGTAGGCGTCGATCTTTTCGGCCGCCCCGGTATGGTGCGAAAACTCGTGATGGGCGCCGTTGGTCCCTTCGATCACGGAGCCGAAATTCCGGCCCGAAACGTCGTTGGCGAACATGAACGTGCTGATCCGCGTCGAATCGGTCCAGAACGCCAGCACCATCAGGTCGAGCATCAAGCGGATGTGATCGGGGAAACTGGCGGGCGCGGTGGCGTGGGGAACCGGGAACGGCTCGGGCTGGGTGAGCGGATGCCAGGAGCGCTCGACCGGCGCTTCGTGGGCCGCGATCCGTTTTTCGACCGCACGGACCGATTCCAGATACTCATCCAGCTTCGTGCGGTCGTCGCGGCCGAGGCGGCGCGACAGATCGCCGGCGTCTTCCAGCACCAGGTCCAACAAGAGCCGGTTGTCTTGCCGGGCGCGGGCGTCGGCCGCGGCACCGCCGCGCGAGCCGAACAGCCGCTCGTAGACGAACCGCGGATTGATCTCGCGGGCCATCGGCATGCTGGCGCTGCGCCAGGAAATGTACGACGCGTACAGCCGGGTGTAGCCGACGACGCCGTCGACCCCGGAGGCGACCGGATCGATGGCCAATTCGAGCGAAGGCAGCGGCGTCAAATGACCGATGCGTTCGGCGCAAAGCTGATCGATCGACATGCCGCCGACGCTCAGATTCGAGCCGGCGGTTTTCATGACCGGGAGGCCGGTGAGGAAGTTGGCGGTTTTGGCGTAGTGGCCGTCGCCGGTGTGGCTGTTCTTTTTGTCGAGCCGTGAGAGAACGAGGAGCTCGCTCTTATGTTCCTTGAGCGGTTCGAGCGACCAGGTCAGCTCGTAGTCGGCTCCGTCGCGCTTGGGGACCCATTCGCGCTCCCAAACGCCGTTGGGGAAATAGATGCAGGCCATGCGCACGGGCGGCCGGGCACCGGTGGCCGTGGCCGAAGCCACCAGGTCGTCGGCCCGGAGACGCGCGGGCATCATGGCCGACAACAGCGGCAAGCCGAGGCAGGCACCGCTACCGCGCAGAAACGTGCGTCGAGAGATTGGCTGCATGGGGGGCAGAGTGTTTGGGAACCGGGGCGGGCTGGGGAGCGCCGTCGCGCTCGGGGGGCGTTGGACGCCGGGGCGGCCAAAACCGCCAGCCGCGGCAACATCCATCTATCGGCTTATTATATCCCTGTTTCCACAGCCGGCGATAGCAAGCCGGCCAATTTTACCCTAGCCGGGCAGACGGGGCGCTTTTTTACGCGCCGGACGGCCGAAGGCAGCGATCTGGCGGCGCGACGGTTTACGGCTCGCGGTAGCGATGCTGGAAGGGGTAGCTGCCGATCACCTGGCCGACCAGGACCGACGAGCGGTAGCCACCGTCGGCCAAGGCCTTGAGCGTGTCGGCAATCGCGCAATCATCGGCTTTGTTCAGTTCGCGCCCCAGGGCGTAGCCGAACATCTTGCGGACGAAATGCCGCAAAAACTCGTCCTTGCGGGCCAGGATCAGCGCTTTGAGCTCGGCCGGGCCGGCGAACTTCTCGCCCGACGGTAGCGCGCCCGAGGCATCGACCGGCGGGCCGTCGGGATTCAGACCGGTGTCGGTCATCTCGGGATAGTTGCTGCGCCAGCGGCCGGTAGGCCCAAAGTTCTCCAGGCCGAAGCCGAGCGGATCCATCCGCACATGGCAGGCGGCGCAGGCCGCATCGCTGCGATGCTGCTCGATCTGCTGCCGCAGGGTTTGGCCGGGGGGCGCTTCGTCGCGCGAAAGCTGTGGCACGTTGGGAGGGGGCGGAGGAATCTTGCCGCCGAGCAGTTGTTCCATCACCCAGCGGCCCCGCAGCACGGGGCTGGTGCGGAGCGGATAGCTGGTGATGGTGAGCACGCTGCCCAAGGTGAGCACGCCGCCGCGGTTGTGATCCGCCAGTTCCACGCGGCGCATGTCGCCGCCGCTCACGCCGTTGATGCCGTAGTGCCGGGCGAGCTGCTGATTGACGAACGTGTAATCGGCGTCAACCAGTTCCAGCAGGCTGCGGTCTTCGCGCAGTACGTAGTCGAAGACCATGTCGGCCTCGTCCTGCATGGCGACGGTCAGTTCGAGGTCGAACTCGGGAAATCGCTCGGCGTCGGGCTTGATGGTGGTGCCGAGCGCGTCGAGGCCGAGCCATTGCCGCGAAAAGTTGTGCGCCAGTCCGCGCGATTTGGGGTCTTTCAGCAGCCGGGCGGTCTG